>JAIXVN010000381.1 GCA_027483005.1 Verrucomicrobiaceae bacterium | reverse complement strand
GAGTTCCTCCTGTCGCAGGGTCCGCAGACGTCGCAGGCCTTCCTCGCCGATCGTGAATTCCTTCGAGGGCTGGAAATGCTGGCGATGCGGCGGGTCCTTCAACCATCCGTCCTTCGAAAACGCGCGCGGGTGGGCATCGAGTTGCGAGGCCTTCTCCACCGCGACGAGATCGCCGTAAAGGTGATGCAGGTAGGCCCGCGCGAGCACGTGCTTGGTTTCGAAAAACGAGGCGATCGTTCCCGCCTTCGCCGCCTTCGGGGCAGGGCCGAGTTCCTCGGTCTGCACCAGTGGCTCCTCGACGTGACCGAGCCTCCGCGCCTGATCCCAGGCGGCCTTGAAATCCTCCGCCAGCACGGCGCCGCGACGCTGCCCTAACAGCGATTCGAGCAGCGGCCACCAGGGCTCGGCCTCGGCCTTCACCTCGATGACCCGACCCAGCGCATCGGCCTTCTGCCCACGTGACTTCAGGGCATCAAGCAGTGGCGACGGCGCGGCGCTGCCCTTGTGATCCAGATCATCCAGCTCGCGCTTCAATCGCGTTTCCCGGATCTCCAACTCGCGGATCCTTTCCTCGATCGGACGCAGTTGGTCACGCGCGTCGTTGACGATGGTCTGATAGATCCGTGGCATCTTCGCAGCGGCATCGAGCGCGGCGGTCTCATCCGCGCCCTGCATCTGCTTCAGCCAATCACTTGCCGGGTCCGGCTCCTCCAGTCCGAGGTCGGCCGCGAGGCGCAGCCACTGCTTCCAGTGCTGGGTGCGATCGTGGAGAAACTGCCGGGCGCTCTTCTCGGTTTCACGCAGGCCATCGAGCTCACGTGCGACCTCGTCCCGTCGCGTCCGGTCTTCGGCGAGGCGGGTGATTTGAAGATCGTTTCCTGCGACGAGCCGGATCTTGGCAAGCTGTCCGTCGAGTTCATTTCGCTCCTGAAGCGCGGCCTCGTGATCGGAATGCTGCTCGGCATTTTGCCTGCGCAACTGTTCGAGCTGGGTCCGTCGCGAGTCTAACAACTCGCGACGCTGCTCATGTGCCAGGGCATCGCGCAGATGGGCATGGACCCGGGCATCGCGATCGGCCGAATGATACTCGTGATGCCTCGCGCTGATCCGCGTCAGGCGGGCATGCTGGTCGCGCATCTTTTCAAGGCGCTCCTGGGCGCGACGGTGGGCATCGACACTCGCGCGCACCGCTTTCACATCCGGCAGTCCGGGCGCCAACAGATAGGCGCGGATGAACTTTTCGAACGACTCCACCGGCTGGAAGGCCATCGAGTTCGGCAGCGTCTTGTTCATCTGCACGCGGTCGAAACCGAGGTGGCTGCGCGAGCCCATTTCCTCAAGGTAGGATGCCTGGCGATCGAAGACCTCGCCACCGAGATCGCGTTTCACGTGCACGCGGAACTCGTCCTCGGCCATGAAAGCCAGCGCGTTCGGGTCGAGGTCGCGGCTCAGGAAATCCTCCCTCTCAAGACGACCAGGAATCGTGAACCACAAGGTCCGCGGGCGGGCGGTGGGACCTTCGAACTCGATGCGCGCGCCCCAGGTTTCGCGGCGTGGGGTGGTCTCGCCCTTCACCAGCGGCCAGACGAATTCCAGCCCGGCAAGCGTGACGCCCGAGGGTCGCAGGTAGCGTTCCTGGCCGTCGTTGCCCTGCGTGTTGGTGTCGCGGAGGCAGTAGCCGCGCAGCGAGCGTCCACTGCCCGCTCCGGCGGCGGCCTTGTTGAAACGGCTGAGCGATTCACCCAGCATCACGAACTGGATGAGATCCAACAGAACGCTTTTCCCCGAGCCGTTGGCCCCGGTGATGAGCGACAGGCCGGAGACATCGATGAAACGCCGGTAGCCATACCAGTTGATGGCGAGGATGCGGCTGAGATGGACGCGTGTGGGCATGTCAGGCTTCGGAGGTGGGGGTTCCAGCGGCGTCGGAAGGTTGGTAAAGCGCGGCACGGGCGAGGCAGGATTCAAGGCTGTCGAAGGGGATCACGCGCGGCAGGCTGGGCAGGACCTCGATCAGGGTTTCACCGAGCTGCGAGGCACCTTCCGGCTTGTGCGTGCGGATCAGGCGATGGCGTTTCAAGCGGCTCAGCAGCGAGTCGAGGTGCGTCTTTTCCGGCGGGTCGATCTTGTCGAAGGTGTTGCGGAATCGCGTCCAAAGATCATCGACTGTTAGAATGACCGCGCTGCTGGCCTCGTTGGTGCGGTGATCGTCCCACACGCGCCACAGCACGAGCAGGAGCAGGGTTTCATCCTTGGTGAACTGGGAAAGCAGGTGGCAGGCCTCCGGTCGTGGCCTTGCCTGGAGCAGCGAGAAATCATCGTCCACGATCAGCTCCAGCCCGAGCGGTGAGAGGTAGTCGCCGAGGTGCTCGCGGTAATGATCCCGCGCCAGAAGAAAGAGGTCTCGCCCGGCGCCGGTGCTGCCGAGCAGGGTGCCGCGACCGAGCAGCTCGCCAAGGATTTCGCGGATCGCCGGACGATCGTCCTCGGGGACATCGGACCAGAAACGGGGCCAGTGGGGATCGGACATGATGGGGAAAATCGGTTAGAGCCGGGAGATTTCGAAGCGTTCCATCTGCCAGCCGGCCTGCGGATCACGCGGGATCGAGTCGGGTTCGAGGCCGGTGGTTTTGCCCGGGCCGTCGATGCGCCATTTCACCCGCTGACCGTCGGCGGTGACGGCGTGGTCGTAGGCGGCGATGGCCAGCAGATCGAGCATCTCGTCGAGGTCCGCGGCGGCGAATCCCGAGGTCGCGATCGTGGCGGCCTTTTCCGGCATGAGCCGTGCCACCAGCCGTGCGGCCCGCTGCGGGGTGAGCGCCAGCCGCTGGCGTTCGCGCAGGGCGGCCAGGGTGTCGTCCTCGGATTCCGAGCGCGATTCGCCGTCGCTGCCGAACGTTAGATCGGCCGGGGCCTTGGTGCGACGCGTGCGGGCCAGCGACTCCAGCCCGAAGAAAAACTTCACCTCCGGAATCTGGGGCGCGAAGTCAGGTTCGGTTTCGCGAAGGGCACTGAGGCGGGTGCCTTCGTGCATCAGATTCACCGCCTCGCAGTAGGCCTTCACGATTTCCGGACGCCGTCCACGCAGCTCGGTCTGATAGCGGTAACGTTGCTGCGAAAGCTGGTTGAACGAGGCCATGCGGGCATCGATCGCATCCGCCACCAACCGGATCGCGGAAAGCCGGTGCTCCAGATCGCGCAGCGCCTTCTCGGCCCGATGATAGGCCTCGGACTCGTCCCAGTGGTAATGCGCGGCCAGGCCTTGGGCGAGGCGCTCCTTGGAAAGCGGATCATCGCGACGCTCCGCCACCATCGAACGCAGCACCTGAAGGCGGGGCAGCAGTCCGCTTCTACGAAGGGCATCGTAGCAAACCATGTGCTGACCGGCCCCGAACTCGGCATAAAGCAGCCGCAGGGTTTCCGCAGGCGAGTCGCTGAGACGCTGGCGGCGGTCGAAGAGCGAGATGAGTTTCTCGACGCCGTGAAGCTGGATGATGGCGTTTTCGAGCCGCGAGTTGACATCGGTCACGGTCGCGCGGAACGGATCGGGATCGTGCAGTCGCGGATCGAGAATGCCGGGGCGTTCGAGGGTTTCGCAAACGCCGCGCACGGTGTCGGCGAAGGTCTTGAGCTCGGCGATCTCATCCTCCGCCAGCTCGCGCAGCAGCCGGAGCAGTGGACGGAGGCCTGGGGAAACGAGGGCCCAGCGTTCGTGCAGGCCGAGCTGCTGGTCCTCGATCCAGCGGGCATCGCAGAGGCGGTTGAAAATCTGACCGGCCCGCTGGCGGGCGTCGCGCAGGGAGGCTCCCTCGTCGTCCTCCAGCACGATCTCCGGATGCGCCGCCAGGATTTCCCGGATCAGCGCGATGGCATCGGTCTGCGGGATGCGACCCGCCTCGCCGGCCTCGTCGGCCAGCCGCTCCGCGCAATCGACGTAGATCGCCGCCGACGGGCGGGTCAGCGGGCGGAAAAAGTCCCGCGAGACGGACGCGAGAAGCTTTTCACTGAGATTCGGCGGGATCATGCGGCGGGAGCTAGCCTAGCCGCCGCATGATCCGCAACCCAAGCGAGAATTGCAGGATCCGCTCAGTGGGCGGCGTCCTTGAAATGCTCGCCGAGGAAATCGCGGCCGAAGTCGCCGTTGAAATCGCGCCACACCGTGTGCTGGTGGTTGGCGTTGTTCTGGGAGTTCGCCGCCTCGATCAGGAAGGTCGGACCCTGGATGCGATAGTAGTAGGCCTCGCCCGGCTTCAGGCCACCGGCCCAGCCGAAATGGATCTTCTCAACGCCCGCTTCCTTGATCTGCTTCAGCTCGGCCTCGACCACCATGCTGCGATAGCGGCCGACGTACTCGTTCACGACCTTCATCAGCGAATCCTTCTGGGTGTCGGTCAGCGAGTTGTAATCGACCCCCACCGTTTCCAACTGCTTCACGCTGCGCTGCGCGGACGTGAGGATCTCCGCCGGTGGCTTGTCGGTGAAAACGACAGCCTTTCCCGCCTCGGCCAGCGTCGTGGCCAGCGTGCGCGCCAGGTCCTCCTCGGCGGCCAGCACGCGGGTGCCTTTTTTCGGTCCCTCGCGGACCTCGCCCGGATTCGTTCCCATGAACGATGGCGTCGCGGCCAACTTGCCGCCGGCCAGCGTCAGGTTGATCGAAAGATGATGGCCCTCGAAGCGCCAGCTCCAGCCCTTCGCATCGCCGGGCTCGCCGAAGATGCTGACGAAGTATTTCTCCGGATCGCGCTTCACCGGATCGTTCTCCAGCGCGGCCAGCACGGCCTCCAGCGACATGATCGTCTCGGCCTTCAGCGCGCCCTTCTCGCTGAGTCCCGCCTTCAGCAGGGCGATGCCGGCCTTTTTCTCCTCCTCGGTCATTTCCTTCAGCGGCAGGCCCTTGCGCGGCTGTGGCACGAAGGCCCAGTTGTCACGCTCCGGGGAATCGAAGGGGAACAGCGCCTTGGCTTTCTGTTCCGGCGTCAACAGCCCGATGAAGGCCTTGGCCTTGTCGGCCATCTCAGCGGCCTGATCGGCCCGCGCCACCGTCGCCGCCATGAGCGCGACCAAAGGAAGGAGTTTGAAGGTCATTCGGCAGACTACGGAGAAATCCGGCGGACTGTCACATAAATCCTTGGGAAGTCACCACGCTCCCGTGCGGCTTTCCATCCTGACAGGGATCGGTGGAAATCAGGGCTCCGCTTCAGACCGTCATTTCGAAAACGGATCCCACCCACCTGTTAGAGCGACTTGATTCCCGCTCGCATCCGTGAGCTGGCCGATGACCGTGAGCGACAGCTTCGGAAACACGGCCTTCCAGTTCGCGGCGAGCTGCGGCCATTTCTTCGGGGAAAGCGTGAGCAGCAACTCGAAGTCCTCGCCATCCCCGAGGGCCTGATCGAGGGTGCAGCCACGGGTTTTCGGGATGCTGTTGGAGTCCAGAGCGAAGCCGCAGCCGCTGGCCTTGGCGAGGCGCGGGAGGTCCTTGGCGAGGCCGTCGGAGAGGTCCATCATCGCGCTGGGCCTGGCGTGTTGGACCAGCCATTGCGACTCGGCCTGGCGCGGGGTGAAACTGAGGTGCTTGCCGGTGATCGAGCCGCCGAGCTTGCCGGTCACGAGGATCAGGTCGCCGGGCCTGCCGCCGGAGCGGAGGACGAGATTTTTCCGCTCCACCCGGCCGGTGGCGGCGATGGAGATCATCGCGGCGGAACCTTCCGGGACGCGGGTGGTTTCGCCTCCGGCGAGGGTGCCACCAAAGGCCTTGAGGCAGTCGGCCATGCCGCGGTAGATCGACTCGACGAAGGCGACCGGCCAGTGCGCGGGCAGCGCGATGGTGACGAGGAATCGATCCGGGATTCCCCCCATCGCGGCGAAGTCGGAGGTGACGCGGGCGATGGCTTTCCAGCCGATCTTGCGCGGCGGGGCGGTGGCCAGGAAATGGACACGCTCGACCATGGCATCGGTCTTCAGGAGTTGCAGCGAACGACCCTTTCCCTGATCGATCACCGCGCAGTCGTCACCGGGTCCGGCGAGCGGATCGGGATCGCGCGGCATCTTTTCGATGAGCCGCGAGATCAGCGCGTCTTCGCCGAGCTGGTGGAGGGTCTTTTTCACGTCCCGGGGTCGAGCGGCAGATTGTAGGCGCGGCCGATGGCCTGGATCAGCACGGTGGCTCCATTGAAGCAGAAATGGACGGAGATCGGGGCCCAGAGGGATCCGGTTTTCTCGTAAAGTGCGACCAGCACCAGCGCGAGGATGGAAAGGGGCAGCAGGGCGGCGAGGTTGCCATGGGCAGCTCCGAAGACGAGGGCCGAGCAGATCGCGGCGGGCCACGGACCCGCGAACTTCTTGGCGGCGGCGTAAAAGTAACCTCGGAACACGATCTCCTCGCAGACCGGGGCGACAAACACCGCGGCGAAGGCCATCAGCCCGAGGATCACCGGATCCTTGCTGTCCTGAAGGAGCTTGACGGATTCCTGCACTCCCTCACCACCGAGGGACTCGATCCATTTCATGTAGCCACCGAACTGGAGACCGGCCATGAGGATCCACATCGAGACGACGGTGACCGGGGCGATGAGCAGGGCCCAGGGCCATTGCTTCCATTTCAGCCCGAGCCAGGTGGCGATGCGGACACGCCAGGCCATGATGCCGATCGTACAGCCAGCGAGAAACAAGTGGAAGCCGATCGAGGTGATCAGGTTGGCGGCGTCGATGTTCTTCTCCGGCTGTTCCGCCATTTTGGCCGATCCGATCGCCAGACCGGCGAAGACCAGGAAGATGAAACCGAGCCAGAGCAGATCGAGTTTCCGGAAATGCCGGGTGGCGATCCCCGGGGTGGCCGGCAGCGTTGGCAGGACGGGCAGGACGTTCGAAACGTTGGCAGGTGTCGCTTCAGGCGACCCGGCGGCCGACTCGACCAGGACCGAGGCGGGGAGTTCGACGAAGCGCGACTCGCCGGAATCTGCAGCGGGCAGATCGAGGGGCGACTCCTCCAGCAGGGTGGCCCTCGATTTCAACGCCCGGATGGCACTGGCCACGACAAACAACCCGGCGGCGCTGAGAAAGGTGGTCTGGAAGATTTGAACAGGCAGCTCGGACACGCGGGCGACATTGAGGGAGCGTCCGGCGGTCTGCGAGAGGGAAAATCTTCGGGGAGTTCCGAATCGCGCCGGACTCGTTCATCCGATGGGTGCGAAAAGACCATTGGCCCTTCTGTGCTGGCTTGTCCTGCTTTCCTGGTGGTGAGGCCGACGCATGGCCTCTGGCGGCTGCGCGTTTCCATTTCGCCACCGGGCGGGTCGGCGTCGCCTTGTTCGGATTTGTCGCGACGCTGCAGTTTTCAAGAAACCGCCCGCTCCGGATGACGGTCAGACGGCCGGAACGGTTCGTCCATCACCCCAGCCCGCCAAGAAATCAGTCCTCCCGGTTTCTCATGAAATCCGCGACTTGAGAGAAAAATGCATCGAGTTCCAGTTGGGCGGCGGCAGGCAGATCCACCTCCTCCATGGCCTCCCGCATGAGTTTCAGCCAGCGATCGCGCTCGGCCACTCCGATGGAAAATGGCATGTGCCGCATCCGCAGCCGGGGGTGGCCGCGGCTTTCGACGTATCGGGGATCGCCTCCAAGCCGGAACCAGAGGAATTCCCGCAAGCGCTGCTCGCTGCCCTCCCAGTCCTCCGAGGGATACATCGGCCCAAGGAGATCATCCTGACGAATGCGACGGTAAAACGCGGCCACCATTCCAGAGATGCCATCTTCACCGATGGCGGCGTAAAGTTCGGCTTCGTTCATGGGTTCATCCTGACAAACGGAAAACGGGTGACCAGCGCAACTCTCGTGTGACTTGCGGGTTGAAGGACTTGAAATGCCCGGTTTGGGGTTTGCCCTCTCCTATATTCACGCGCTGGGAGCCTTTGACTTGAAAGATTCTTGACCCTAGCTGAGGATCGCCCCGCTGCCGCCTGATGATGAACGATCCGAGCCATCCCCCTACCTTTGCCGCACCTGATCCGCAGGCGCTCTCGGCGTTGTTCCCCGGGTATGAAATTGAGACCCTCATCGCCACAGGAGGCATGGGTGCGGTGTATCGCGCCGTGCAACGCTCCCTGGACCGGGTCGTGGCCATCAAGATCCTTCCCAGGGAATTCGGGGCGGACCCTGCGTTCCGCGAAAGCTTCGAGGCCGAAGCAAAGGCCATGGCCAAGCTCAACCACCCGAACCTGATCGGCGTGTTCGATTTCGGTGAGGTGGATGGCATGCTTTTCATCATCATGGAGTTTGTTTCCGGTGGCTCCCTCTACCACTTCGCCTACGGCAAGGCCCTGGATGGAGTCACGGCAGGCCAGCTGGTCGAGGCGGTCTGCGACGGACTCGCCCACGCCCATGAGCACGGCATCCTTCACCGCGACATCAAGCCGGCGAACATCCTGCTCGATGCCCAAGGTCGGCCCAAGATTGGGGACTTCGGACTTGCCCGCGTCATTGGAAAGCAGGTTGAGGCCGGGGAAACCGTTTACGGCACACCGCACTACACCGCTCCGGAAGTGATCAATCATCCGGCCTCCGTCGATTCCCGTGCGGACATCTTCTCGATTGGCGTGATGCTTCATGAGCTGCTCACGACCAAGCTGCCGGCCAACGACCAGCGCCCTTCCTCCGCCATCTCAGGCTGTGATTCACGCTTCGACGCGATTGTCAAACGGGCGACCAACCCGCGGCCGGACCTCCGCTACCCGAGTGCCGCCGCCATGGGCAAGGACCTGAAGGCCGTGGTGGAAGCCCTCAGCAGTTCCAAACAGCGCTCCGCCGCCGCCCCAGCCGCCAAC
This sequence comes from Verrucomicrobiaceae bacterium, assembly GCA_027483005.1. Lineage (GTDB taxonomy): Bacteria > Verrucomicrobiota > Verrucomicrobiia > Verrucomicrobiales > Akkermansiaceae > Luteolibacter. Next base: position 1,803 of record JAIXVN010000381.1, on the reverse strand, counting down.
CGCCCCGGCGCACGCGGCCCCGTCACCACCAGCTACCCCGTGGCGGCCGCCCCTGTTTCCAATCGGCCCGCCCCCCGCGTTCCGACACCCGTTGCCACCCAGTCCCGCAAGTCCGGTGGCGGGGGCATGATGGTGGTCGTGGTGCTCATTCTCGCCGGCGCAGCCGCCGCCTACTTTCTCACCAAGAAGCCACCGCAGCCAACACCCGCAGGCCCTGCCCTCGACGTCGTCCCCACGACGAGCCTTCCATCTTCGGCCTCACAGCCGAAACCACCGGAGTACCTTCCGGAAAAGCCCATCACTCGCCAGGAGCCCAAGCCCCAGACGCAGCCCGGGTTTCCCCGCCCAACCACCCCGGAAGTCACCCAGCAGCCGAAGCCTGCGGATCCCGCCTTCGTCGAACGTCCCGAGATCAAGCCCGACAAGCCAGCAAGCAACTTCGACCTCGAGGGCTTCCTCAAGCGGGCCCGCGACATCATGCTCACCAAGGCCCAACCCAACGTGCTCAAACACCAGGAAGGCCTTGCCAGAAACGTGGATGCCTTCGGACGTGGCCTGAAACGAATCTCCCGCCGCCTCGGATACGGAGAGGAAGCTGCCGATTACAAGATCGAGAAACTCCTCGAAACCATCCGCGGAAAGGACAACCGGATCCCGGAAAAGTTCGATTTCAAGGAAATCAACGACAAGATCGGCGATCAGGTACGCGATGTGTTCGCGGAGCACCTCGCCGCCCAAGCCAAGCTCGACAGCCAGCTTTCCTCCGAGCTCCTCGAGCTTTCCCGCACCTACATACTCGGCATCGAGCTTCAGATCAAACGCCTCAAGGCCCAGAACGATGAGACCGCCGCCGAGTCCCTCGCTGCGGAAATCACCGCCACCCAAGCGGATGCCACCCACTTCGAGACCCTGATGCTCGGTGGTCCGGTCGTCCCTCCCGTCGAGGAGCCGCAAAAGGACGAAAAGAAGGACGAGAGAAAACTCCCACCCCTCTGATTTCTCGTTCTTCCACTGGCAGCGTCGGGATTCCCGCCTAAGCTCGGCGCGTGTCCGCGAAGAGAGAGAATCCCGTCAGCCAGCCCTCCGCCTCGATCCAGATCCGCGGGGCGCGTCAGCACAACCTGAAGGGACTCGATCTCGATCTGCCGCTCGGCCAACTCACGGTCGTCACCGGACCCTCCGGCTCCGGAAAATCCTCGCTCGCCTTCCACACGCTCTACGCCGAAGGCCAGCGGCGCTACGTCGAGACCTTCTCGCCCTACGTCCGGCAGTTCTTCGACCGCATGGACAAGCCGGACGTCGATCGCATCGATGGCATCCCGCCCGCCATCGCGATTGAACAGAAGAACAACGTCCGCACCACCCGCTCCACCGTCGGCACGCTCACCGAGCTCAACGATTACCTGAAGCTCCTCTTCGCCCGCCTCGCGAAAGGCTACGACCCCCACAGCGGCGAGGAAATCCAGCCCGACAGCCCCGAGTCCGCCGCCGATTGGGCCTTCGCGAGTCTCCCGGGCAAGCAGGTCCTCATCACCTTCCCGGTCCCGATCCCGCCGGAGACAAAAAGCGCCGAGCTCTTCCCCTTCCTCAACCAGCAAGGCTTCCTCCGCATCGTCCTCGACGGCCAGGTTCTCCGCACCGATGAGCCACCGCAGTCGGAAATCACCAGGCTCAAGACCCACATCGACGTCGTCCAGGACCGCCTCCCTCTAACAGCCGCGAATCGCCTGCGCCTCCTCGAAGCCCTCGAAAGCGCCTTCCACCTGGGCAAAGGCCGCTCCTCAATCGTTGACCCCTCCTCCT
>JAIXVN010000472.1 GCA_027483005.1 Verrucomicrobiaceae bacterium | reverse complement strand
TCCGGCCAGATCCATTGGCGGCAAGGCATGGAGATCAAGCGTGGTGCCGTCGAGGTGGAACCGGGCGAGCCCCTCAAGCTCGAACTCGAGGCCTTTGTCCGCAGTGCTGCGGCGGGAGCTGCCCCGAAGGTGAGTGGTCAACAGGGCACGGACGCCCTGAGCATCGCCATCGAGATCACCAGGATCATCCGCGACGGATTCAAGTGAACCCTGATCACTGCGGCTCGCCGGCAGGGAAAATCTCGTGGATCGTGGACTGACGATGGTCGTCCAACCACCGTTCCAGCGCGGGGCGCATGGCCGCCACGATTTCAGGTCGTTCGGAGGCAAGGTCGCGATTCCCCGACTCATCGGTCGAGAGCCGGTAGAGGGCGAAATGACGGTCTCCGGTGGCAGTGGGCGTGCAGACCAGTTTCCATAACTTCGTCGTCAGGCAGCGCTGCTTGGCGTCGATCACCGGAGTGAGATACTTCTTCTTCAGCACGAACTGATAGTTGAATGCCTCGTCGATCTCGGTGAGTTCATCCATGGGAGGCAGTTTCGGCCTCTCGATTCCCGGCACGCGGAACTGGATGAAGGGAAAACTGGTTTCGCTGTAGCTTGGAAGGGTCTCCGGAGTGGCCCGGCGCTCGATCCACGAGGCGACACTTTTCCCCTCCCAGGCCGAGGGCTTCCCGATCGCCAGCAGGTCCGCGAGCGTGGGCATCAGGTCGATTGATCGGATCGGTTCGGAAATGACCTGGGGTGCCTTTCCAGGGATGTGCACGATCATCGGGATGTGGTTGGCCTGCCCGCTGCCATTGAGGCTCAGGCCATGTCCCAGCGTGACGCCCGGATCGAAGAGGTCGTCGCCGTGATCCGCCGTGATGACGACGATCGTGCGCTCGGCCAGACCGTTCTGTTGCAGTGACTTCAGGATTCGTGAAACACAGTCGTCGAACTGCCGGGTGCAGCCGTCATAAAGCGCGCGGATCTGGGTGATCTCGGGGTCAGGCATCGACCTCCAGATCGGTTCGAGATCCTCCCCCCCGATGAAGCGATCCACATCGAACTGCACCTGGTTGCCAGCAGGGCCGTTGTAATCCGGATCGGCGAACATCCGGTTGTAAGGCTGAGGTGAGCCGTAGGGGAGGTGGTTGCACGAATAGAAGACGTGCCAGAAGAAAGGCCTTCCCGAAGCGGCTTGTTTCTCCAGCCGGTCCTCCACCCGCCGGGTCACCACCTCGGGAGTCACGAATGAGGCAAAGGAGCTGATTTCCGGAAACAAGCGATAGCCGAGCGCGTTGTCGAAATACAGCGGCACCACGAAATGGGCCATGATGACGGCCTGGCTGAGATAGATCTTGAAGTTGTCAAAACTGGAAACGTCGATGTCCTTGAAGCCAAGCGGAACAAGTTTGTAGTAACCCGCGCACCAGTCGCCGATCGCGGCGGTGTCGTAGTTCGCCGCGTTCATCACCGTGGCCACCGGGACGAGCGTCCGCTCCATCGAGGCGACGGTTTCCTGATCCGGATACATCTGACGGATCCCGTGGGTGTGGGGAAACTGCGAGCCCATGAAGGTCACAGACGATTCAAGGGTCGAGGCGATCGGGGTGTAGCAGCGCTCGAAGCGTGTTGAACGAGAGGCCAGGGCATCGATCGTCGGAGAAACTCCCGCCGCTGCGGCTCCATCGCTGCGGGCAGCCTTGTGGCCTGCGCAGCCCAGGCTGTCGCCGCGCAGGGAATCCGAGGCGATGATGATGACATTCCAGCGGCTCGCCGCAGGGTTGGCGTCCCGGTTGGCGGAAGTCGCGCTCACCGGCAGGACCGTGATGATGACCGCAGCGGCTCCGGCGAGCGCAAGGGCCCCGCCGATCCAGCGGACTTTTGGATGGCTGGCACGGAGATACCAGACGACCACCCAGGCGAGCACGGACAGTGGGAGGACGGCGAAGACAATGACCTCGAGCATCGGTCGCCAATTCGTGGGTGCCCAGTCCAGAAGCTTGTGGCACCAGTCTCCGAGCCGGGCCTCGCTCAGGAAATAGGGCCGTGAGTTTGCCAGTCGCAGGAGAAAGTAGCAGTGGATGACGACCGTGAGAAAAAGCGCCCTCATCACCATCCAACGGCGTTTCCGGAACCTCGTCCGCTTGGTCCATTCGGTCGTCATGGGCAGCAGAAGGAATACGGCTGCCAGCCCGAGCAGGGCGTAGGCCACGACCACAAGCAGATTCTGCTGGATCAGGAAATGGAGGTACTTGTCACGCGCCAGGGCACTGAACTTGTTCTCCATGCCGTCAGAGCGGTTCGCCAAGCGCCACAGCGACGTTCCGAACTGATGGATGAGGAAAACTCCCACTCCGACCACCGTCGGCCACAGACAGGTCCGCCCGCTGACGGTAGTCGGGCGGGAAGGGGGGTCGACGCTGTCAGGCCTGGCCATGGATGATGCTCGCAGCATCCCCCCACCCGATCAAGTGTCGGGTGGTTCGACGTAGGTCCATCTCGCGCTCATCAGCTTCTCGATCACCACCCCTTTCGGTGATTTGAGGTCGGTCGGAGTGGAAATCCTCAGCACTACGGCGGATTCCCTGTTTCCATTCAGTGCCAGGAACTCGATCAGCTTTTGCCCTTCCTTGGAGGCCCGCTCAACGTAGCCAAAGAGAACCTGATCCCCCTTGAGCGTGCTCAGCCTGAAGCAGGCCCAGCGCCTGGAATCGGAAAACTCATGGCTGTAGAAACGGTCGGGCTCGACCCTGAGGCGGAAGTCCATCGACCCCTGAGGGCGCGTCTTGGCATACTGGTCCCAGTCCATCGGCTGATAGCAGACCTCCGTTTCCCAATCCACCCGTGCCATTCCCCCATCGCCCACCTCAATCAGCAGATGACGTTTCTGGTCGCCCTCAACCGAGCAACTGACCATCCAGAACGAGCCCCTGTTCTCCAAGGTGACGGGCTGGAACAGATCCAGTGCAAGGAAGCGGGTGACCTTCAAGGGATGCTGCTGATACCATTGCTCCATCAAAGGCCTCACACGCTCAGGGTGGCGGACCACCTTCGTGAGCTTTTCAACGCTGTCCGCCTCGCAATAGGTTTGGACGCTTTCCATGATGCGGTTGACCGTGGCCTCTGCTTCCTGACGCTCCCGCACCTCCTGGTCCAAGGTTCTCAGGTCCTCCGATCTCGCCGCCTCCGGGGTGGCCTTGTTGCTTTGAAGATTGGCCAGCGACCAGACGGCACCGCCGGCGATGGTTGCCCCCAACAAGACGAACCATCCCCATGGCAGTGGTTTTGATTCGCGTTCCTCGTTGTCCCAGGTCTCTTCCAGAGGCACCTGGATGACTTCATTTTCGGCCAGGGCTTCGTAGTCCGGCTCGTGGGTGCGCTTGTCCTCGGTGGCCCGCTCGCCCGGCTCCAGACGTGTCATCGTGGACGGAACCGGCAGCGGAACGGTGCGTGTGACCGTGCCACCCTCACTGGTCAGCCTGACGATCTCCTGAGGTGTCGGCGGCGTCTCGTCGACCACTCTAACAACAGGTTTCTCAAAGTCCCTCGCCATCGATGGATCTCACAAAAGCCTGAAATGCCCATCGACGCAACGCCACGTTCTGCCTAAAACACGATCCAGCCGAGCGACGCATGCCAGCCAGACTCCTCATCATCACCGCCGCGTTCGGGGAAGGCCACAACAGCGCCGCCAGAAACTGCGCGCTCGCTCTCGATTCCCTTGGGGCCGAGACCCGGTTGGCCGATCCCTGCCTGAGCGGAGCCCCACGTTCCACCCGCTTCATCCAGTGGGCCTACCGACTTGTCACCACCTACAGCCCGCAGCTCTGGGCCAGGATCTACCGCTCCACCGGCAACCACGACTTCAGCCGCCAGCAGATGCCCTTGATGCGACGCCCGGAATCCTATCTGGAAACGCTCATTCAGGAGTTCCGTCCGGACGCCATCGTCAGCAGCTACCCGCTTTATCCTTATTTCCTCGAACGCATTTTCAGGAAAACCGGTCGATCCCTCCCGATCTTCACCGTGGTCACCGACTCCATCGAGATCAATGCCGCCTGGCTCAAGGCCCCCTCCGACTACTACCTCGTCACCGACCCCGCCACGCGGGAAACCATGATCCGCGCGGGGCTGCTCGCTGCCAAGGTCATTGACACCGGATTTCCCGTGAATCCGATTTTCTCAAAGCTTCAGCCCGTCGCCTCGGAGGACGCCTGTGACCCCTTTCGCGTCCTTTACTTCCCCACCGCCCAGCGCAATCTGTTAGGGGCCATGGGGCGTGCCCTGCTGGATGCCTCGCCACGAGTCCGGCTCACCCTCGTCCTCGGGCGGAATGTCCGGATCCTTTACAAGCGCGCCCGGGCACTCAAGACCGCCTATCCGGGCCGCGTGCGGATCATCGGCTGGACCCGCAAGGTGCCCCAGCTCCTCAACAGCCATCACCTCACCGTCGGCAAGGCCGGAGGGGCCACCGTTCATGAGGCCATCGCCGCGCGATGTCCGATGCTCATCCATCACCTCGTCCCCGGCCAGGAGGAGGGAAATCTCCGCCTCCTGGAAGCCATCGGAGCGGGTTCCCTCGCCGATACCCCGGCCAGCATCGCAAGCGCCACTCACGACCTCCTTGCCGACCAGGCCGCCGGATGGCGGAAGATGAAGCTCGCCCTCGCCCGCCATGGGCGCAATGCCGGGGCCGTCCACGCCGCCCGCTTCATCCTGGATCACGTGAATGGTGAATCATGATTGGCAAATGGTTTGAACGATCCACTCCTCACGACTCACGTCTTCCATGACCTTCCTCTTCGACATCGGCCGCGTCCTTCTCGACTTCGACTTCGAAACCTCGCTCTCCCGGCTGCTCCCTGCCGACACCCTGAACCCGGCCACGCGTCTCGCCGCGCTGATCGAGAAAAAGGATGACTTCGAGGCCGGTCGCATCCCGGAGCCGGAGTATGTGCAGTGGGCCATCGAGCGGCTCGGCGGCGACATCACCCCCGAGGCCTTCCGTCACGCCTGGCGACACATCTTCACCCCCAATGAACCCATGTGGTCCGTCGCCGGTCAACTTGCGGCCGACGGCCATCGTCTGATTCTCTTTTCCAATACCAACTCCATCCACTGCCCATGGATCTTCGAGACCTATCCCCGGTTCTCGATCTTCGACGGAGCTGTCCTCTCCCACCTCGCCGGCGGCATCAAGCCGGACCGCCCCATCTATGAGCACGCCATCCGCGAGCATGGACTGATCCCGGAGGAAACCCGCTACATCGATGACCTTCCGGCCAACATCGCCACCGGCCGCGGGTTCGGCTTCCGCGCCTGGCAGTATGACCTGAACGACCACGGTGCCTTTGAAAAGTGGCTGGCCGGGGAGCTTGGCCGCTGACTCCATCCCGGCTCCCAGAGGCAGCTGCCGCCAGGGTTCTCGCACGGCGTCTGTTAGACGCTGCCAGATTGGCGTTGGAATCCCCTGGGTCCGATGATAACCCCTTCCGCAGAATCAAATGACGAGCGGCTCACCCAATCCTGACCAAGCCTGGGAGTTTCCCCTACAATCCTTTCATCGGAAGGGTTGCGGTGACTCTCCCGCAGACCTTCAGTTCTTCGCGGAACTGCCTTGGCCTGATCGTGCCTCCGGATTTCAGCCGCGAGTTCGCTCCACCGCGGGCCTCGGCGGCCAGGATGCCTTGATGGCCTCGCCCTGATGCGAATGGACCCTCTCTCCACTTCTGTTCCGACCATTGCCGCCGTCTCCACCGCGCCGGGAGTCGGGGCCGTTTCAATGATCCGGCTTTCGGGTCCGGAGGCAATCACGATCGCCGACCTCGCCACGGGCGGAAAGGCGTCGGTCACTGCGCCGAGGACCGCGACCTGGTGTCGTGTGCTGGATCCGAACGGCGCCGCGATCGACGACGGACTTCTGACGGTTTTTCCCGGCACTGGCAGCTACACCGGCGAGCCCGTCGTGGAGTTCAGTGGACACGGGGGAATGCTGGTGACCCGTCAGGTGTTGTCGCGCTTCCTCGGGTGTGGCGCGGTCGCCGCAGGTCCCGGGGAATTCACCCAGCGGGCCTTCCTGAATGGAAAGCTCGATCTCACCCAGGCCGAGGGCGTGATGGATCTGATCTCCGCCCAAACCTCACTGGCCCTGCGGGCCGCGCGCGATCAGATGGACGGGGTGCTCGGCCGTCAGACCCTGGCGGCACGTGACGAAATCCTTTCCGTGCTGGCCCATGTGGAGGCCTACATTGATTTTCCGGATGAGGACATCGCCCCGGAAACAGGAACGCTTCTTTGTGATCGCCTTCTGGCGGTAGCGGGCCAGATCGACCGACTGCTCGCCACAGCGGATCAGGGGCGCATCCTGCGCGAAGGCGTCAGGACGGTCATTTTTGGCGAGCCGAACGTCGGCAAATCCAGCCTCTTGAACCGCCTGCTCGGCCACGAGCGGGCGATCGTCAGCGAGCTGGCCGGGACCACGCGCGACACCATCGAGGAATCCGCGGTTCTCGGAGGAATTCCGCTGCGCCTGATCGACACCGCCGGCGTTCGTGAGGCGGCTGACCGGATCGAGGAGGAGGGGATTCGCCGCACGGTCCGGCAGATCGAGTCGGCGGATCTCTTGCTGGAAGTGGTGGATGGGTCCCGGGCGAAAGGTGCATCCATCCGGTTCGACGGGCCGGAAAGCGGACGACGTCTGCGGATTTTCAACAAGTCCGACCTCGGCCTGCATCCGGACTGGCAGAACGAAGAGGGGATTTCCCTGTCCTGCGAATCCGGTGGGGGCTTTGATCTGCTTCAGAAAGCGATCGAGTCCGTCCTGCAGCTTGGCAGGGAGGATTGGGGTGGTCAGACCGTGGCGATCAATGCCCGTCATCAGTCCTGCCTCCACCGGGCAAGACTGGCTCTCGTGGCAGCCGTCGAGCTCCTGCAGCCACCGCGCGCGGACACCGAGCTGGCGGCCGTGGATCTGAGGGAAGCACTGGAAGCCTTGGGCGAAGTGGTCGGACGGGTCGATGTCGAGGATCTGCTCGGCGTCATTTTCTCGAGCTTCTGCATCGGGAAATAGCGCCTGGCCGTACGCGGCTTGCGATCTGGATTGATTTCCTCGGGAAATACCCAAGGTTGTTGCACAAATGAGATTTGCCTGGTGTGTCGCTGTTTGCATCTCGATCTCGCTGACCAGTGGTCCCGCGGCTGTGACTCCAGCGGAGGATCAGGCGGGTCAGCCGGACCAGGTTTCCAAGTTGATCGAGCAGCTCGGTGACGACCATTTCAAGGTGCGCGAGGAGGCGACCCGCAAGCTGTGGACCATGGGCATCGAGGTGGAGCCCCGTTTGCGGGCGGCGCTGGGCGGGACGAATCCGGAGGTCAGCAAGCGGGCTTCCTTGCTGCTGCGGAAAATCGAGCTCGATGTGAGGCCAGACACGCCCGAGGCGGTTCTAGGCCTGATCGAGCGCTACAACCAGGCGGGCCGGGATGACAAGCTGAGGATCATCTACGAGCTCGAAGGCCTGAAAGCCTGGCGACAGATCCTGAAACTCTACTCACTCGAGACGAATGAGGACGTCAAAGTGCGGGTCCGCTCCAGGGTGGAGCAGGTGGCCATCCGGGCAGCACGGGAGTCGATCGCGGCGGAAAAATCCCAGGAGGCGCTTGGATTTCTGGCCATGGGTCCGAAGGGAAGCGCCGGGCTGGGCGCGATCGCCGAGTTCCATCGCACCCATGGCAGCCTGAACGCCGAACTCGCCAAGGCCACCGGCCCGGAGCAGGTCAACCTCAGGCTGGCCCTGCTGCGGTCGTCCGGTCAGTTGGACGCCGCACGCAAGGCCGCGGTGGAAGCCCGCGAGCCACGGATCGCGGCGGTGATGGACATGCTGGGAGGCGATCCCTTGCCACTTCTGCGCACCTGTTCGCCCAGCGATGGTCCGCCGTCGCTGCACGCCCTTTACTTGCAGCTCGCGGAGAAGAACTGGAATGGCTTGCCCCTGACCACGAAGGATTTCGACCCGCTCCAGCCATTCCTGCGTGGCTCCAGGAACGATTCCAGCCGCAACCTCGGCATCGGCATCTATTTCCTGCTCGGCGAGGCGGCCGCGGGCGAATCCCATTTCATCAAACTCGATCCCATCGAAGCCTTCCACTCCTTCCGCTACTTTGATCTTCTCGAGCGGGTGCCGGAAGCCCTGAAAGTGATGGGCTTGAACCCGGATCAGCCGGATTATGCGGCCTGGGTCGAGAAGCACGCCAAGGCGGTGATCGATCATCCCGATGAGAGCGATAAGGAGCAGAATGACCTCGTGGAAATGGCCGTCTTTCTGGAGAAACGTGGCTTGCGGGATCAGTTGAAGCACTTCGAGCCCTTCCTCGCGAAACTGGCAGCGGAGGACTCGGAGGTGTTTCTCGCGATCCTGAACAGCCTGTTCCGCAACGAACAAACGCGCAGCGGAGCGATCACGCTGGCGAAGAAGGCGGCGGTGAACTACGCCGGGGACGACGATGCGAAATGGGGAGAGGTCCTCGACGGGGTCTTCAGTGACAATCAATCGGCCGGGGCCTGGTGGACCTGGCTGGGTGAACTCGATCCCACCGTGAGCCGTGCGGATCGTCTGGATGGTCTCATGGCCCTCTTGAGATATGGCAACGATCCCGGCAGTCTGCGCAAGAAATGGATCAAGCGTGTCTGGGACTCCATCGAGGCGATGCCAAAGGACAAGGCCAGGGAGAAGCTCAATCTCATGAAGGATTTCGCCCTTCAGTCGAACGACCTCGATTCAGGATTGAAGGCCTGGGACCAGCTTTTCGAGGACATCGAGGAAGATGAGGAGGAGGACATCACCGACCGAAGCTTCAGTTATCTGCTTTATCTTTCCGCCGCTGGTCGCTGGCAGGACGCCGCCACGCTGTGGATGAAGCGGATCGAGAAGCATCCATCCCGCCCCGATTTCCACGCCTATGCCGCCACCTGTTTCCGGCGCATGGGGAAGGACCAGGAGGCCGCGAAGCAGGACGAATGGGCGGACAAGCTGGCACTCGCCGACCCCAGGGCGGGGATC
>JAIXVN010000622.1 GCA_027483005.1 Verrucomicrobiaceae bacterium | reverse complement strand
TCATCAGCCTGACCCATCATTGGGCGAACAAGGGCGAGGCCCGCTGGTATGGATCGAAGCGGATGCTTGAACTGCTCACTGGATTTTGTCGGGCAGAAGGGGACTTCCCCTGGGCGCTGGCCTATCATCCTTATCCGCAGGGCCTCGGAAATCCACGCACCTGGGAAGACGGGCAGGCGACCTTTGAGTTCAACACGGCGAAGATCACGCCGAAGAACCTGGAGGTGCTGGATGCCTTCATGAAGCTGCCTGCGCTCCGTGATCATGGCAAAGTGCGGCCGATTCACCTTTCGGAGAACGGTTTCAACTCGAAGGACTACTCGGAGCAATCCCTCACCGATCAGGCGGCGGGCATGGCGCTGGCATGGAAGAAGATCCAGTCGCTTTCCTCGATCGAGGCCTGGCAGTATCACAACTGGATCGACAACCGCGGAGAGGGCGGTCTGCGGATCGGTCTGCGGAAATTTCCCGACGAACCGGGAGATCCACTCGGGAAAAAGCCGATCTGGTTCCTCTATCAGGCGCTCGGAACTCCGAAGGAGGATGAGATCGCCGCGAGATACCTCCCGGTCATCGGGTTCACTTCCTGGGATCAGGTGCTTCACCGTGAGCCGATCCGGTGACCATTTGTCTGAAGTGAAGGTTTCTTGTTCGAGGTCCGGCACTCATCCGCGCCGACGATCACTTCTGTCCATTCAACGTATGGAGAAATCGAATTGAATTCGATAGCGTGCGACCGGTTTTAGGTTTGAGTTGGATGTTTCATGAGTTCTCGAGTGTGGAAGCAGCTTGGTGCACTTTGCCTTTTGCTCGTCATCGCGGACTCATGTCCTTGTCTGAATGCCGAGCCCGGATTCTCGTCAACGCCAGTGTCCGGATCCCCTGGGAAGCCCCTTGAAATCGAGGTTCCGGACGATTTCCTCGATCAGATCGCCAAGGATGGTTCGATCCTGCGGTCCACCTTGCCGGATGGCCATCCAGTGGTGGGAAAGATCGCTTCAGCTGAGCGCGATGCCGCCGGCTTGACCCGCATCGAGGGCGGTATCCAGCATCCGGATCCCGGAACGTTCCGTATCACCCGGACCGGCAGCCGGGTTGAGGGCAGCCTCAGGATTTCAGGCAAACCGACCGAGTGGAAGGTCACTGCCTCCGGGGAGCATCGGGATCATGCCATTTTGATCGAGGTCGCGATCCAGGCCCAGGCCGCCACCAACTGGTCGGCTGTTCCCACCGTCATCGAGTCGGAAACGGCCACCCAGCTCATCGTTCGGGATTCCTCCCCGATGGCTGCTGCGCCGCGTCGCTTCTTGCGCCTCCGGGGCCATCCGCAGCCCTGATCCGCTTTCCCTCCAGAAACCGCGAGGTCGGGCCTTGCACGCGGGCGTTTCCCGGCTAGCTTCGTCGCCGTCATGGGTCGCCGCGCCGTCATCATCCGAGCCTTCACCATCCTCGTCCTGCTGTGGCTGGGCGTTTGGGGGGTCCGTGCCTGGGCGTCTTCAAAGCGGGTCACGGCGGAGATGCTGGAAAAGGAGGTCCAGCGGGCAAATCTGGAGGATTGGTCCAAGCAGGAAGGCGATGCGGATGCGGCGGAAGCGGCGCGCCGGGAGCAGGAAATCCGGAGGATCGCAGGCCTGGTCAATCGTCTCGATTTCCGTGAGCGCCAGAAGAACCGCGAGGAGCGGTCCAACGAGATATTCTTCGGCAAACTCAATCCCCGCGAGCGGGAATTGTTTTTCGATCTGACCATCCGTGAGTCGATGAACACCTTCATGGAAGCCCTCGACTCGATGTCCCCGGAACAACGGAAGAAATTCGTCGAGCAGGGGCTCAAGGAAATCCAGAGCGGCAAGACCGAGGCCGAGATGAAGAAGGCCAAGGACCTCGGAAATGATCTTTTGTCCAAGGCCAGCGAGCAGGGGATGCGCGCCTACTTCGAAAAAGCCAGCGCGGACACCAAACTCGACCTCGCTCCCTTGATGGAGGCGATGAACGAAACCATGCAGGGCCTTCGTGGACGGGAGTTCGGACAATGAAACTCGGATCAAGAGGATTCACCCTGGTGGAGTTGCTGGTCGTCATCGTGATCATTGCCGCCCTTGCCGCGCTCTCCTTTCCCATGATCCGCGGCAACATCGCCAAGTCCAGGCAGGCCGCCTGCCTTGCGAAGATGCGCAGTCTCGGGGTGGGGCTTGAAGCCTACCTTCAGGACAACAACCGCAAGATGCCCGACATCGCGGCAGGCCGTCCCACGAAGGAAGCCGAGATCGAGGTTCTCGACACCGTTCTGACGCCCTATCTCAAGGATGCGGAGGCCTTCCACTGTCCGGCAGATTCGGTGCAACATGAGAAAACCGGCTGCAGTTATATCTGGAACTCCTCCCTCAGCGGCCAGCTTTCCACCAACCTCTCCTTCCTGAACATCGAGGGCCGCCCTCACGCGATCCCGCTGATCGCCGACAAGGAGGGATGGCACCCCGGTCCGAAGAATACAAACATCCTCTACGCCGACCTGAGCGCTTCGAGCGATCTGCGCTTCGTGACCACGCCCTGACCATGGAAGCTCCACCCATGCTCGAAGTCTCCGGACTCTGGAAACAGTTTGGCGGAAAGCCTGCGCTGGAGGACGTATCGTTCACCGTCAAGAAAGGCGAGATCTACGGACTCCTCGGCCACAACGGAGCCGGAAAGAGCACCACGCTCGGCATCATCCTCGGCATGGTCGAGCCCCAGCAAGGCAGCGTGATGGTCGGCGGCTTCGATGTCGGACGCGAACGTGCCCAGGCGCTGCGGAAGGTCGGCGCGATCTTCGAATCCCCGGCCTTCTACGAGTATCTCAGCGGCTGGGAGAACCTCCGGATCCTCACGAGCTACTCCGGTGGTTTCAACAAGGACGACGCCCGCGAAGTGGTCGAGCGCGTGGGCCTGACCAAGCGGATCGATTCCAAGGTCCGCACCTACAGCCACGGCATGCGCCAGCGCCTCGCCCTCGCCCAGGCCTTGCTTCCGGAGCCTGAAGTGTTGCTGCTCGACGAACCCACCGACGGACTCGATCCGGAGGGCATCCACTGGTTCCGTGAGTTCATTCTCGGTCTGCGTCGCGACCGCGGCATGACCGTCCTGTTCAACTCCCATCTCCTCGGCGAGGTCGAGATCATGTGCGACCGCGTCGCCATCCTCCGCGAGGGCAGGCGGATCTACGAGGGCAATGTCCGCGAACTGGCCGGCGACGTGCCGGTTTTCAATGTCGTGTTGGATCCCTGGGACAAGGCCTGCGAGATCATCCACGCGCACGGCGGCGAGATCATGGAGCCGGGAAAGGTTTCCCTGCCCGTCGGGTTGGACCCGGCTGCGATCGTCGATGCTCTGGTCGCTTCACATGTCAGGATCCGCGCCTTCACGCCGGTGAGGAAATCCCTCGAAGACTTCTACATGGAAATCCGCCGCAATGGGTCGGCCGACCCTCCCGCCACCGACTGATGATCTTCCTCGAACAACTCCGCGGCGAGCTCCGCAAACTCTTCGCCCGCCCCCGCACCTACATGGGTTACGGGGCCTTTCTCGCGCTGGAGCTGCTGGTGCTGACCTTCTACAAGCTCGACAAGGGCAAGCGCGCGGCCCGACAGGTGCTTGAGCAGAACGGCCTCGATTTCGGCACCTTTTACAGCTCGCTCTCGATCAGCTTCATGATGATCCTGCTGAGCATGTTCACGCTCGGCTCGATCTTCTTCGCCCTCGTCGGTGGAGACATCGTCGCCAAGGAAAACGAGGACGGCAACCTGCGGCTTGTCTTCGCCCGGCCAATCACCCGCCTGCGCTTGCTGCTGGTGAAATACACCGCCGTGACGATCTACACGCTCACCTTCGTGCTCTTCGTCAGTGTCACCGGCTATCTCATGGCGGCCGCTGCGGTCGGGTTCAATGGAGGCCTCTTCGTCATCGAACCGAAGATGAAGATCTTTTCCGCTTTCCCGGCCTGGTCCGAAGGAGCCACTCGTCTCGGCATGGGAGCGGTCGGCATCGGCATCAGCATGATCACGCTTTCCTCGATCGCCTTCATGTTCTCGTGCATGAGGATCAAGCCCTCCTCGGCCGCGATCATCACGCTGACGATCCTGTTCGTGGACATGATCCTCCAGAATTTCCCCTTCCTGAAGCCCTATGAGGAGTATTTCGTCACCTACCGGATGAGTGCCTGGCTTTTCATGCTGGAGAAGCACATCGACTGGGCGAAGATCTTCGAGTCATACGTCCTGCTCGGTGGCCTCAACGTGACCCTTTTCACCATCGGCTGGCTGGCCTTCCAGACCCGGGATTTCAAGACCTGATCACGGCAGCACCTCGATCGCCGCGCGATTCGGAAAATCGACCTGCACGCGGCGGACCTTGTTGAGGGCGGTCACCTCCACCGTGCCGCTGATCCGGATGCGCTTTCCGATGAGGGCTTTGAGCGCTGCATCCTGGAGGCCCGGATCCTTGGTCGGCTTGTCGAATTTTCCCTCCACGAATTTGGGGTCGAGATCGGTGGTGAACCGCAGATAGCCGGTTTTCTTCGAGTTGGATTCGCCAACGCCGAGAAGCACGCCCTCGACCTTGACCGCCTTGCCCTTCTGCAGGGCCACCAGTTCCAGATCCTTTGCCTCGAAGACCCCGCCCTTGGCCTCGGCGGCCTTGGCTTGATCGGCGCGCTGTTGAAGCTCCTTGGCCTGCTGGCTGGAAAGCTCCGCCGCCCGGGCGTTGGCGGCTGCCACGCGTGAGGCCTCATCGAGCGGCTTCTCCACCACATGCTCGGCGGCCGCAGGTTTCTCGACCGGCTTTTCCTCGACGAGATCCTCCGTCAGGGCACCCTTCTTGGGGGGCTGGCCGTCGGTTTCCGGCTGGGCGCCGATCTTCGCCTCGTCCGCAGCGGCCACGGATTCATCGGGGTGGTGTTGCTTGTAGTAAAGCCAACCGCCCATTCCCAGCGCGGTCAGGACCAGCAGGCTGATGACGACCACGCCGCCCCAGGAGGTCTTGTGCCTGGTCACCACCATGGGCCGGTGAGCGGGGGCCGCTCTTGGGGCCGGGACTTTTCCAACCGGACCCGGTGAGGGCATGGCAGCGACCAAGCCGCCTTCGGTGAAAGCGGTGAGCGCGGCACGGGCATCGGCAAGGGTGGCCTTCTGGGCATTGGCCTTCAGCCAGTTTCGCCACGCGCCGAGTCCACCTTCGGACTTGTCACTCACGGGCTTGTGCTGCCAGCCCATTGAGGCATCGAGCAGTTCCACCAAGGGCATCAGGCCGGGCCGGGCCTCCTCCGCGCTGAGCCAGCGGAAGGGTGAAATCCAGAAGGTGACTCCACGTTCGGATTCGCCTTCGCCGAGGACAATCGCCGAGGGCGACGTTTCGACCCAGACGTCGTCCTCCGCGAGCAACTGCGAGAGAAGCTCGCAGACCTCCAGGGCCTGCCACATCAGGGCGATCGCCGACTCGCGGGTCAGGGAGCCCTGCTGCAGAAGATTCGCCAAGGTGCTGCCCTCCACCCATTCGGTGACCAGAAACGGCATGCCGTCCACCGGATCACAGCCACCGGCCACCACGGCCCGCAGCGAGGGGTGGGACACCTCGGCGAGACGCTGCACCCCGATGACGTAGGCGCTGCGCTCCTCAGGCTGAAGCCCTCCACCGTCCGGACCGAACGGAAAAAACCGCCGCAGCGCGACCTGTTGGCCCGTTTCTCCATCCACGGCCGCGAAAACCACGCCGTGATGGTCCTGGGCCAGGATGTCCTCGATTTGGAAGCGCTGCATCAAAGTCTCTTGCTGTTAGCAGAAAATCCCGCAGTCCGCCAACCCCTCAATCGTCCCAGCCGCTGTTTTTGCGTGTCTTTCCTGCAATTCGTGGTTCTCTTCCGCCCGCTCCGGCCCGTTTTCCCAATGTCCACCTCGCTGACACGCAACTTCTCGATCATCGCCCACATCGATCACGGCAAGACCACCCTGTCCGATCGACTGATGGAAATGACCAGCACCATCACCCAGCGCGAAAGCAGCGCCCAGCTGCTCGATGCCATGGATCTGGAGCGCGAAAAGGGTATCACCATCAAGTCCCACCCGGTCGCGATGGAGTACAAGGCCAAGGACGGCATCACCTACAAGCTCAACCTCCTCGACACCCCCGGCCACGTCGATTTCTCCTACGAGGTCGCCCGCTCGCTGGCTGCTTGTGAAGGCGCGATCCTGATGATCGATGCCGCCCAGGGCGTGGAGGCCCAGACCGTGGCGAACCTCCACCTCGCCCTCCAGCAGAACCTCGTCATCATCCCGGTCCTCAACAAGATCGACCTCCCGGCCGCCGACGTGCCGCGCTGCAAGAAGCAGCTTGAGGAAATCCTCGCCATCCCGGCCGAGGACGCCATCCCCGCCTCCGCCAAGGCCGGCATCGGCATCGAGGACATCCTCGAAGCCATCGTCGCCCGCGTTCCGGCTCCCGTCGAGAACCCCGACAAGCTCCTCCGCGGCACCGTGTTCGACTCGATCTACGACACCTACCGCGGCGTCGTTTCCTACGTCCGGATCTTCTCCGGCACCGTGAAAAAGGGCCAGAAGGTGAAGCTTTTCGCCACCAACAAGACCTACGAAATCAAGGAAGTCGGCGTCTTCACTCCGAAGATGAACGCACGCGAGAAACTCGTCGCCGGCGATGTGGGCTACGTCATCGCCAACATGAAGTCGGCCGACGAGGCGAAGATCGGCGACACCCTCACCGACTCCACCCATCCCTGCCCGGAAGCCCTGCCCGGCTACAAGGAGATCCAGCCGATGGTTTTCTCCGGCATCTATCCGATCGACACCTCCGACTACGAGGCCCTGAAGACCGCGATGGGCAAGCTCCAGATCAACGACGCCGCCTTCACCTACATGTCGGAAAGCTCGACCGCCCTCGGCTTCGGCTTCCGCTGCGGCTTCCTCGGCCTGCTCCACATGGAGATCATCCAGGAAAGACTCCGCCGCGAGTTCAACATGGACGTCATTTCCACCTACCCGTCCGTGATCTATGAGGTCACCAAGACCAACGGTGAGGAGCTCATCGTGGACAATCCCTCCTTCTTCCCCGATTCCCAGATCATCCAGGAAGTCCGCGAGCCGCTCGTGAAGGTCTTCGTCATGGTTCCCGGCGAATACATCGGCGACATCATGTCACTCGTCATGGAAAAGCGCGGCGACGTGGTCAACACCGAGACCATCGACGAGTCCCGCGTCATGCTCACCTGCCTCATGCCTCTGGCGGAGATCCTCGTCGATTTCAACGACCGTCTCAAGTCCTGCACCCGTGGTTACGGCTCGATGGACTACGAGCACGCCGGCTATCGCGCCGCGAACATGGTCAAGATGGAGATGATGATCGCCGGCGAACCGATCGAGGCCTTCGCCACCATCGTCCATCGCGACAAGGCGGAAGGCTACGGTCGCGCCCTCGCCGGACGCCTCAAGGACGTCATTCCGAACCAGCTCTTCGTCGTCGCCATCCAGGCCTGCATCGGCGGGAAGATCATCGCCCGCGAAAGCATCTCCGCCCTTCGCAAGGACGTCACCGCCAAGTGCTACGGCGGCGACATTTCGCGCAAGCGCAAGCTCCTCGAGAAGCAGAAGGAAGGTAAGAAAAAGATGAAGGCCATCGGCAAGGTGAACATCCCGCAGGACGCCTTCATCAAGGTGCTGAAGAGCGGGGATTGAACGAGTTCGGGTTTCCAACCCTTCACATCTCCCTGAAGCGATGCTCCGGAGGCATCGAAGTTTGCCCGCCAGCACCAAGGCCCGGCTTCGAGGGCGTCGCTCCAGGTTGGATATCATTTTGGTTCCGCGCTTATCGGTTTGTGGGAATGTTTCCACCCTGATGAATTAAATAATGAAAACTGGTTACCAAAAACAACTTGCGGGTTTTCCGGGCCGGATAGAATGCTTCAACGGATCGATTGAAGTCACGTTGCCTTGACTAAAAGTGCGGATGGCTTGTCTGTCTCTATCAAGAAACCTCAAAACCCACATCATCTGATCATGAAACCCCGCAATATCCTTGCCTACACCGCAATGGCGCTTGGGCTTGGCTTCTTCTGTGCCCCAAAGATGGAGGCTTCTCCCCACCGGCCCAAGCCTGCTGCAGGTCTTCGTGAGCCGCTGAAATCTCTGGACGTCAATGCGGACAACATCGTGTCCGTCGAGGAGTTTGCCGCCGCAGCATCTTCCCAGACAACGCAGCGTCTCGCCGACTTTCTCTCCAAATACGATGCGGATTCCGACGGATCAGTCACGACGGTCGAGGCGGAAGCTGTCTTTGCTGCCATCTCCGCAGACTGGGTCGAGGATGTGCTTGATTGCCTGGACACCAACAAGGACGGAGCCATCACGCCAGAGGATTTCACCCGGACACCCAAACACCTGCGCGAGCTGCTTGCCGAATATGATTCGAACGCCGACGGATCACTTTCCTCCGACGAGCTGGCCTCAGCTGCCACCACGATGACCGCCGGTCGCCTCCAGCGCTTTCTTGCCAAGTTTGACGTCAGCAAGGACGGCGTCGTTTCTACGGAAGAAGCGACGACCGTCTTGAAGCAGGAGGTGGATGCCCGCATTGCCGCGCTCATCGTGCGGTATGATGCGAATCTGGATGGAGCCGTTTCCGCAGACGAGATGTCCAAGCCTGCCAAGCCCCAGGGCAAGCCCAAGAAGCGTTGAGCCTGTCTCCAGGAAATCTTGTTTTGAATACAGCGGGCAGCCTGAGAACTGGCTGCCCGCTGTTTTTTGGGTAGGTGAGATGGTGGATGAATGGGTCCACGATCAGATCGCGGCGAGAATCGCGTTCAGCGTCTCGCTCGGGCGGAGGTCGGCGTTGGCTTTGGCGTCCACGTCCCTGTGGTAGTCGCGCAGGACATTGCCGGTGACGGAACTGGTGTCCTTGCCTTCGACGACATCGTCCCCACCCCTCCGCAGGCAAGCCATGCCGCTGGACCTTCTGATCATGAAGAGCACACGCGTCCTGCTCACCGCCACATTTCCCCTTCCCAGGCCGACCCTTCAGTGTATCCTTCATCCTAAGCGAAAAGCCTATTCCCAGCATTGCTGAGCAGCCTCATGAGACATCTCGTCGCCCTTATCCTCGGATTCTGCGGTTGCTTTCCTGTCGCGGCTGAAAACTCGGAACGGAAGCCCAACATCATCGTCATGCTGGCCGACGATCTTGGCTATGCCGACCTTGGCTGCCAGGGCTCCAGTGAGGTCAAGTCGCCGCAGATCGATTCGATCGCGGCAAATGGAGTGAGGTTCACCTCAGGCTATGTGACCGCGCCCCAGTGCCAGCCGTCGCGTGCCGGTTTGCTCACGGGGCGGTATCAAAACCGCTTTGGTTTCGAAGCAAACGGGAAGGCCGCCTCGCTGCCGTCGGGGGAGCGGACGATCGCCGATCGCCTCAAGGCGGCCGGCTATGTTTCCGGCATGATCGGCAAATGGCATCTTGGTGGAGGCAAGTCGCAGCGTCCATATCAAAGGGGTTTCGATGAAACCTTCTGGCACCTGAACGGCGGGGTGCTTTTTCCAGACAAAAAAACCAAGGTCATCGGCAACCTTTTTCGCGGTGCCGAACCCGTGCTGGAAAAATCCTACTCCACCGATGCCTTCGGCCATGAGGCGGCGGCGTTCATCGAGCGGCACCAGCGCGAGCCCTTCTTTCTTTATCTCGCCTTTGTTCCTCCCCACTGGCCGATGGAGGCGAAACCCGAGCACCTGGCCTCGTATGGTCACATCCCCGATCTCCACCGGCGCACCATGCTCGGCATGATGGCCTCACTGGATGAAAACGTGGGTCGCGTGCTCGCAAAGTTACGGGAAACCAAGCTCGAGGAAAACACCCTCGTCTTTTTCCTCAGCGACAACGGCGGACCCACCGGCCGTGCGAGAGTCCAGCCTGACGCGGACTTCGAATACGGCCAAAACACCTCGAAGAACGACCCCTGCCGAGGCGTCAAAGGCGAATTGCTTGAGGGTGGAATACGCGTTCCCTTCATGGTCCAGTGGAAGGGGCGTCTCCCGGCTGGAAAGACCTATGATCGCCCGGTGATCAGCCTCGACCTCCTGCCCACCGCGCTCGCGGCGGCCGGCATCCAGCCGGATCCGGCTTGGAAACTCGACGGAGCCAACCTGCTTCCCCACCTCAGGGGTGAGAATCAGGGAGCTCCTCACGATGAACTCTGCTGGCGTTTTCGATTCCCGCCCCAACAGCCAGCCTTGTTCCGCTGGGCCATCCGGCAGGGCGATTGGAAACTGGTGAAGAATGGCAAGGAGCCGCTCGCGCTCTACGATCTCGCCGGCGACGTTGGAGAGTCCAGGAATCTGGCCGCTGATCAGCCCGGCCGGGTGGCCAGAATGAAAGAGGCCTATGAGCGCTGGGACTCCCGGAATCAGGAACCTCTCTGGTGAAAACGGAATCGAATCATGAAAAGCATCCCGTTGTTTCTAAGCTCCCTTTTGCTCGCGGTGCTGTCGTCAACACCCTCGGCTGCGCAGGACAAAGCGACCCCCGGGATTGAAACGAAGGTGCAGGTTGCCGCCTACTACTTCCCCAACTGGGGTCCGGTGGCCCAATCCGAATGGAGCCAGATCAAGGCGGCCGTTCCCAGGTTCGATGGCCACGCACAACCCAAGATTCCGGTCTGGGGTTATCAGAACGAGAATGATCCGGCCGTCATGTGCCGGAAAATCGCCGCCGCCGCCGATCACGGCCTGGATGCTTTCATCTTCGACTGGTATTACTACGATCCCGAAGCAAGTGGACCGAATGGAAACCATGCCGTTGGAAGTCCATGGGACGGTTCGAAATACCTGCACGCCGCCTTGGAAAAAGGATATCTCGGAGCCGGCAACAACGACCGTCTCAAGTTTGCCATCATGTGGTGCAATCACGATCTGGGGACGAATGTCAAGGGAGCGGTGACGCCGGAGACCTTCGAGAGCCTGACCGGTTATGTCATCGAAAGGTATTTCAAACATCCGTCCTATTGGAAGATAGGCGGATGCCCTTATGTTTCCATCTACCAGATCAAGACCTTTCTCGAAACCTTTGGCGGCGACCGCGTTAAAGCGGCGGCGGCTCTGACCCGGTTCCGCGAAAAGGTCAAAGCGGCGGGCTTTCCCGACCTGCATCTCAATGCTGTCCTGTTTGGTCTCGGCGACGGCGGCGGCGATCTGGCGAAGGAGCTGAAAATTGACAGTCTGACCACCTACGCCTGGATTCACCACTACGCGCTGCCCGACTTTCCTGCCACCGATTTTCAGAAGGTGGCGAATGGCTATTTCCAGGCCGTTGAAAAAGGCGGTGGCTACAACGGCTTGAAACAGCCCGCATCTTCCCTGCCCGTCCCTTATCACCTGAATGTTTCCATGGGCTGGGACAGCTCGCCGCGCTGCCGAAGGGATGTGGACTGGATGGCAACCCGCCGGGGTTATCCCTTTGGTCCCATCATCGACAAAAACACCCCCGAACGCTTTCGCGCCGCTCTTGAACGGGCAAAAAACCTCACCCTCCGACGCCCAGCGAAAGAGCAGATCATCACCATCAACTCCTGGAACGAGTGGGGCGAGGGCAGTTATCTTGAGCCGGATACGGTCAACGGCATGGGTTACCTTGAAGCCGTCAAGGAAGTCTTCGGCTTACCCTCTGCCAAGACTCAACCTGAGCATCAGCCCTTGCCGCAGCGGTGAAGTCCAGGACGAAGATCAAGGGACATTGTCATCGAAAGGATCAGTTCCGACCAACACATTCGTGCTTTCGGCGGCTTCCTTGAGCGGTGTTTGAGGTGGGGAGGAAGACCATGAGAAGACGGGAAAACAGATTGCCGACCCTCGATGGTTGATCCGGTTGAGCCGGGACACGGTTTGGATTCTTGAGCAGGAATAAGTTGAACCTCAGAGGCACGACAACTCCCACTTCTCGGCCCTCCAGTCTTCGCCACCTGCTTCGCTGAGGCTACGAAGGTCGGGAAGACTGCGACAGGCAGGTCGGTCCGGCCCAACGGCTGTTTCGAAGCTCCTGCTGGCCTTTGGCCGGAGACGAGATGTTTCACAAAAAAATCCCGGCAGCGACGGGGCACTGCCGGGATGGTGAAAAGGCCGGACGGCAAGATGCCGCAGCCACGATCAGATCGCGGCGAGGATCGCGTTCAGCGTTTCGCTCGGGCGGAGGGCGGCGTTGGCTTTCGCATCGTCGGGGAGGTAGTAGCCGCCGATGTCGACGGGCTTGCCTTGGACGGCGAGGAGTTCGGCGACGATGGTTTCCTCGTTGCTGGTGAGGGCTTCGGCGACAGGGGCGAAGATGGCCTTCAGTTCAGCGTCGGTGGTCTGCGCGGCGAGGGCCTGGGCCCAGTAGAGGGCGAGGTAGAAGTGCGAGCCGCGGTTGTCGATGGTGCCGAGCTTGCGGCCCGGGGAACGGTCGAACTCGAGGAACTTGCCAGTGGCGGCATCGAGGGTGTCGGCGAGGACCTTGGCCTTCGGGAGGCTGAAGGTTTCGGCGATGTGTTCGAAGGATGGCGCGAGGGCGAAGAACTCGCCGAGGGAATCCCAGCGGAGGTAGTTTTCCTCGGTGAACTGCTCGACGTGCTTCGGGGCGGAACCACCGGCACCGGTTTCGAAGAGGCCGCCGCCGTTCATGAGGGGAACGATGGAGAGCATCTTGGCCGAGGTGCCGACTTCGAGGATCGGGAAGAGGTCGGTGTTGTAATCGCGCAGGACGTTTCCGGTGACGGAAATGGTGTCCTTGCCTTCGACGATGCGCTCCAGAGAGAAGGTGCAGGCCTCGGCGGGCGGGAGGATGCGGAGATCGAGTCCGGTGGTGTCGTGGTCCTTCAGGTAGGTCTCGACCTTGGCAATGATCTGGGCGTCGTGGGCACGGTTCTTGTCGAGCCAGAAGACGGCGGGATCGCCGGACGCGCGGGCGCGCTTGACGGCGAGCTTCACCCAGTCCTGGACGGGGGCGTCCTTGGTCTGGCAGGCGCGCCAGATGTCGCCGGCTTCGACTTCATGGGAGAGGAGAACATTCCCGGCGGCATCGACGACGCGCACCGTGCCTTTGGCGGGGACTTCGAAGGTCTTGTTGTGCGAGCCGTATTCCTCGGCGGCCTGGGCCATGAGGCCGACGTTCGGGACGGAGCCCATGGTCTTGGGGTCGAGCGCGCCGTGCTTTTTGCAGAAGTCGATGGTGGCCTGATAGATGCCGGCGTAGCTGGAATCCGGGATCACGGCGAGGGTGTCGCCGGTCTTGCCCTGGGCGTCCCAGACTTTTCCACCCGCACGGATCATGGCGGGCATGGAGGCATCGACGATGACGTCGGAGGGGACGTGGAGGTTGGTGATGCCCTTGTCGGAGTTGACCATCGAGAGCCCTGGTCCGTTTTCGAAAGCGGTTTGGATGTCGGCTTCAAGCTCGGTGAGCTTCTGGTCGAGCTCCGGATTGGCTTGGCGGTTGGAAACCGCCGCCACTTTGGTGACGAGATCACCGAAGCCGTTGCGGAAATCGACGCCGAGTTCCTTGAGGGTGTCGGCGTGCTTGGCGATGAGGTCCTTGAAGAAGACCTCGACGGCGTGGCCGAAGATGATGGGGTCGCTGACCTTCATCATGGTGGCCTTCATGTGGAGCGAGAGCAAAAGGTTGTCGGCCTTGGCCTTGGCGATCTGCTGGCCGAGGAATTCGACGAGTGCGGCCTTGCTCATGAAGGTGGCGTCGAGGATTTCACCGGCCTTGAGCGGGGTGGATTCCTTGAGGACCCTGGTGCTGCCGTCGGCACCGACGAACTCGATCTTCACATCGGTGGCGGCGGGGACGCAGACGGATTTTTCGTTGGAGAAGAAATCGCCGTGGCCATCCATCGAGCCGACGGCGGTCTTGGAATCGGCGGACCACTTGCCCATCGAGTGCGGGTGGGCCTTGGCGTAGTCCTTCACGGCCTTCGGTGCGCGACGGTCGGAGTTGCCCTCGCGGAGGACCGGATTCACGGCGCTGCCCATGACTTTCGCGTAGCGGGCCTTGATGTCCTTCTCAGCGTCGGAGGAGGCGGTTTCCGGGAGATTCGGAAGTGCGTAGCCCTTCGCCTGGAGTTCGGCGATGGCGGCCTTGAGCTGCGGGACGGAGGCGGAAACGTTCGGCAGCTTGATGATGTTCGCCTCGGGCTGAAGGGTCCAGGCACCCAGTTCGGAGAGGGCGTCGGGGATCTTCTGGTCGTCTGTTAGAAAGTCCGGGAACTGGGAAATGATGCGGCCGGCGAGGGAAATGTCGCGGGTCTCCACGGTGATGCCCGAGTGCTTGGTGAAGGCCTGGACGATCGGGAGGAAGGAATAGGTCGCGAGCGCTGGGGCTTCGTCGGTCTTGGTGTAGATGATGGTGGGAACTCCGGACATGGTCGTAAGGGTCGGTTAAAACCGGCCTTCGACTAGGGATTTCCTGCCCCGGGGTCAATCCCCGGACTTCGAATGCGAAGATTCCTTTCCGCGAGGCACTGCCTCAGTCTTCCTCTTCCTCCGGTGTCTCGCCCGGGTGGAATTTGGAGATGATCTTGTCGATGGCCTCGATGATCCCCCAGGTTCCCCGTTTGCGCTGGTACTTCCGCCAGAGGATGTCGCGGAGTTCGCGCCAGAGCTCGACGGGGACCGGGTGGACGATTTCCCAATCGGGATCGGTCTTCAGGGTCGTGAGAAAGGTCCAGCGACCGCCCTGATAGTTGGCGCGGAAGTATCGGAGACCTTCGTCGGTGCGCTCGCGCCATTCGTGACTTTCCATGGCCGGACTGTGGTCATCAGGCCTCGAGAGTCCAAGCCGGAACTTGGCACTTGGAACTTGGAAGTTCCCTCTGTCAGCATCCACAGCGTGCGCCGCGCCTTGCAAAGTGATGTCTTGAAGATCCTCGCCTACGTGGTGGCGGCGCTGCTTCTTGGGTCGCTTCTGGCTCCCTGGCTCTACACGCTTGGCAAGGCTCTGGCGGAAGTGACTCAAGGGAAGCAGACGAACGGGTTCCTTGAGTGGCTGGCCTCCGCCTGCCGGAAGGCTGAGTTTCCGAGATTCTTCAATCGCGCCTTGCTGCTTTCCGCGTTGTTGCTGCTGTTTCCGCTGGTCCGGTGGCTGGGCATGGAGCGCGGCAGGCAGGCGCATCGGGATACGCCCTGGTCCTTGAGGCGGCCGGAAACTGCGATCGGCACGAATGAAGGCCAGCCATTGAAACGGAATCTCCGGGGGCCTCAGCAGTTGTTGCTGGGCTGGGTGCTGGCGGCCGGGGGGTTGTTGCTGATGGGCCTGCTCCTCGTCCAGGCCGGGGTTTTCGTGTGGCGAGATGCCTCGTTGGCACCCGGCATCGCCCCGGTCAATGGGTGGAAGGTGGTGCGTTCGGCCATGGGGCCGGCGGTCTTTGTCTCGGTGATCGAGGAAATCCTGTTCCGCGGGGTGCTGCTGGGGCTTTTCATGAGGGCGATGCGTTCATGGCCGGCGATCATTTCCGTGTCCCTGCTTTTCGCCTTCGTCCATTTCCTGCAGCCACCCGCCGGCGTGGTGGTGCCGGATCCGGAGTCGGCGACGGCGGGATTGTGGTTGATTTGGCAGATCATGGGGAGGTTTGCCCAACCGCTCGCCCTCTTTTCGGGTTTTGCCACCTTGACGGCCGTGGGGCTGGTGCTGGGTTGTGCAAGGTGGCGCACGGCGTCGCTCTGGCTGCCGATCGGGCTCCACGCCGGATGGATCTTCGGGGTGGCGGTTTTCAAGGCGATCACCTGGGTGGCTCCGAGAGGCACTCCGGCCGCGGGTTTGCTGATCGGCTCCACCCTCCGCGAGGGCCTGGTGCCGCTGGTCGTGATCCTGGCGACCGGCGTGGTGGTTCAACGTTTCACCCACGTTTCCCGAGATGGAACCAGCCCCGCCGAATGAGGTCTTCAGGCGTGGCTCGCTCAGCCGCTTGCTCGACCTCCTCTATCCGTCATCCTGTGTGCTCTGTGCCACCGGGTTGCGCGATGGGCGTTCGCTTTGCTCGGGTTGTTCCGAGGGGCTGCCCCGCCTGAATGCTCCGTTCTGTTCGGTCTGCGGCGAGGGCTTCGACGGTCGGATCGAGGGGGAGTTCGAATGCCCGAACTGCAAGGACCTGAGTTTCTCCTTCGAGTTTGCCCGACCCGCCCTGTTCTATGACGAGCGGGCGATGGAGCTGATCCACCGCTTGAAATACGGTCGAGAGATCCACCTCGCCCGTGAACTCGGCTCGCTGGCGGCGGAGTCGTTCGAGGATCCTCGTTTGGCCGAAGCGAGGTCGGGAAATTGGCCGCTCGTCCCGGTGCCGCTGCATCGGAGCCGTTTCCAGCATCGCCATTTCAACCAGTCGGCGGAGATCGCTCGGGTGCTGGCGAGAGCGACGGGCCTGCCGATGTTGAAGGCCTTGAAACGCACCCGACGCACGGAAACCCAGACCCGGCTGAGCCGCGCCCAGCGCCTGGCGAACCTGCGCGGAGCCTTTTCCCTGAGCGCTGCGGGCCTGAAATTTTCCGCTGCGAAGCCGCAGGGAGCGGTGCTGATCGATGACGTTTTCACCACCGGTTCAACCGTTCACGAATGCGCCCGGGTGCTCCGTCGCGGCGGGGTTCAAAAGGTGGTTGTCGTGACCGTCATGCGCGGCTAGCGTCCACCCCACGGCGTCGTTCGCCTCCGAATTTCCACCACCATGGGCATTTTCAACAAACCCCGTCTCCGCAGCCGCGAAAAGCGCGATGACATGCCGGAAGGCCTCTGGGCCAAGTGCCCCGAATGCGGCGCGATGCTCCACACGCTGGAGCTGAAGCAGCACCTCCAGACCTGCCACCACTGCGGAAACCATTTCCTCATGGACTCGTCGGAGCGGATCACCCTGCTCGCCGATCCAGGGAGCTTCGAGGAAACCGACGCCGGCCTCATTTCCGCGAACCCGCTCGGCTTCGCGGGCTACGAATCAAAGACCGCCGCGCTGCGCGAAAAGACCGGCCTGAATGACGCCGTCGTCACCGGTCGCATCACCGTCGGCGGCAAGCCCGCGATGATCGCGGTGATGGATTTCAAGTACTTCGCCGGCTCGATGGGCTCGGTGGTCGGGGAAAAGATCACCCGCGCCGTGGAGACCGCCATCGCGGAAAAGCGTGGCATGATCATCGTTTCCGCCTCGTCCGGTGCCCGCATGCAGGAAGGGATGCTGTCGCTGATGCAGATGGCCAAGACCTGCGGCGCGCTGGCCCGGCTGTCCGAGGCGAAGCTGCCCTACATCTCCGTTCTGACCCACCCCACCACCGGCGGTGTCACCGCGTCGTTCGCGACCATCGGCGACATCAACCTCGCCGAACCGAAGTGCATGATCGGCTTTGCCGGTCCGCGCGTGGTGAAGGAAACGACCCACCAGAACCTGCCGCCCGGTTTCCAGACGGCGGAGTTCATGCTCGATCACGGCCTCATCGACGCCATCGTCCCGCGCACCAAGCTGCGCGACAAGCTGGTCGATCTGCTGGCCTACATGATGCCGGACTGACGCTTCCGTGCGATGACCTACCGCGACGCGATCGACTGGTTGTTTTCCACCCAGATGTTCGGCATCAAGCTGGGCCTCGACGGGCCGCGGCATCTGCTGAAGGAGTCGCTGGCCTATCCATCCAGCAACACAAAGGTCATCCACGTCGCCGGAACGAACGGCAAGGGCAGCACCTGTGCGATGATCGACAGCGTGGCCCGCGCCGGGGGCATGCGCACCGGGCTGTTCACCTCGCCGCACCTCATCGACTACCGGGAGCGGATCAAGGTTTCCGGAGTGGAGATCCCCGAGGAGGACTGCGCCGAACTGCTCACCGACCTGCGTGGGATCTGCGAGCGGATGGAGACGCATCCGACCTTTTTTGAAATCTCCCTCGCCCTGGCGATGCGCTGGTTCCGGATGAGGGAATGCGAGTTGATCATCCTCGAAACCGGCATGGGCGGCCGCATGGATGCCACGACTGCGGTGCCGGCCGATGTTTGCGTCATCACGCCGATCGGACTGGATCACATGCAGTGGCTCGGAGAGACGATCGAGCTGATCGCGGCGGAAAAGGCGGGCATTTTCCTGGAAGGCGTGCCGGTGGTCTCCTCGGCGCAGGAACCGGGGGCGAAATTCGTGCTCCAAAAGGAAGCCAACGAGAAGCGCAGCCCGATCGAGTTCATCGAAGAGCCCTTGAACGGCTATCCGATCGCCCTGGAAGGACCGCATCAGTCGAGAAACGCCGCGCTGGCGCTGGCAGCGCTGCACCAGCTCGGCATGCGGCTGGACTATGATGTCGTCCACTATGGGCTGTCGAAAGTCCGCTGGCCGGGACGTTTCGAACGCTTTCCGGCGGAGGACCGTCCCGAGATCATCCTCGACGGCGCGCACAATCCCCACGCCGCCGAGGTTCTCGCGGAAACCTGGCGGCAGCAGTTTGGGGAAACGAAGGCGACCCTTCTCTTCAGCGCGGTGTCCTCGAAGGACATCAGCGGCATCCTCGCGGTGTTGGCTCCGCTGGCGGAACGGATTCATCTTTGTCCGGTCGATACGCCACGGGCGGTGAGCGCCTCGGATCTCGCGGCCTCGTTGCCGGAAAACACCCCGCCGCACCGGACTTTCGAGACGTTTCAAGAAGCATTCGATGTGTCATTGAAACAGGCCGAACCGATCTTGATCGCCGGATCGCTCTATCTCGTCGGAGAAGCGAAGGCCTGGCTGGAAGGTCGGTCGTTCCAGTCGTGCACGCAGTGAAAATCGAGGTCGCGCTGGGGCGGAATTCAAGATAGGGTGGCAACGATGAAACTCGACGAAGTTCAGAAGAATGCCTTGGCCCTGCCGGATTCCGATCGGGCTAGCCTCGCTTCTGAGTTGTTGTGTTCACTGCCGGCGGTTCTTCTCGAAGAGGATGACGGGGTCTCAGAGGCCCGCCGACGGTCAAGAGAACTCGATGAGAATCCTTCCGCTGGATGCTCATGGGCGGAAATCAGAAGCGCTCTGGGTCGTTGAG
>JAIXVN010000333.1 GCA_027483005.1 Verrucomicrobiaceae bacterium | reverse complement strand
TATCTCCAGGGCGGGAAACTCCTTCGAAGCCACCGGGATCGTGTCAGGCCACCCTTGGCCCGGGCAGCTCGGCCGGAGCCCATCTCATCCTGGTCAGCAAGAGTTTCTCCATGAGCGACGCCGATTTCTCCACCAGGTCCGGGCAGTTCAGCCAACGGCTCTACGACGGGATCCCGCGGGAAAAAGGTCAGGCCTTTTCCGCAGAGTGAGTGAAGAAGCAGATGCGATTCTTCACCTCGGATTGCGACGAGATCATTTCATGTACTCGAAGAACAACGTGAACTCCTGGCGGTTGTAGGTGAGGTGGGTTCTCGCGATCAGTTCGAGGTCGGCCCGCGCGGCCAGGTCCACGGCGCGATGATAAAGGACGATGGCTTCCTCAAAGCTGCTGACGCCCGCCGTCTTGAGGGTGAAGACCACCAGGCCACGTTCTGTTAGATTCGTGGAAAGGCGGAGCACCTGATGAAGCGACTCCAAGGGGTCGCCGTTGAGGTCGGAGAGCAGGGCATCGAATTTCATCGCGGCGGTCGGACGGAAGGCCGCGACATCGCTGTGGAAGAAGTGCAGGCCCTTCTCGCCATTCAGTCGCGGATCCAGCGCCGCGCGGTCGATGGCGGTGACGCGGTGGCCGCGTTTGAGCAGTTCGGATGTCATGCCTCCGGGGCTGGCGCCGAGCTCCAGCCAGTGGCTGTTGGGTGGCAGTGGTGACCGATGGAGTTTGAGGAAATGAAGCGCCTCGGCGATCTTTGCACCCGCCCGGCTGATGGTGTCGGGCGAGTTCTGGCTGATGTACTTGGTGCCGCCGGGATGAAAGCCATTGGATTCCTTTGGCGTCTGCATGCCGGCGAAGAGGCCTTCCTTTCCGATCAGGCAGAACAGTGTCGCCTTGTCGGGGTCCTGAGCCTCTGCATCGTTCGCGGGCACCGGGAGGATCGGGAAGACTTGCAGCGCGCGACCCCGGAGATTCGAGGCGAGGGTCTTGTAGTAGCGGTTGTTGGAACTCGGATCGAGCAGGCCGATCAGCAGGGTTTGCGGCTGTCGTTCGCCGAATTTCCTCAACAGGGTCTGGGCCGCCTTTTCGATGAATCCTTCCATTTTCTGGGGATTGCATGGCCAGCTGTGTTCGATCGGAAGATTCCAGCGTAGAAACATCGCTGCATCGGAGCTGCGGAGGATGGTGGGATCGGCAACGTGGATGAGATGGTAGCCGCTGCCGAGGCGCTTGCTGGAGGACAGGTTGCAGCCGGCGAGGATTTCATCGGTCACGCCCTCGAAGACGTCGGGGATGCGGACAAGCCAGGGCCTGGCGGAGGAAGAGGAGGACGGGGAAGCAGGCATGCGATGGGAGCGGACGGAAGTGTCGGCGGAGGAGTGGATCGAGTCCATCCTTGATGCGAATCAGGCGGATCGACGCGGAAACCTGAAACTATTTTCAAGAGAGGATCCCTTTGACGGGAAGGCTTGCAGCCTGCCGTGGCCTGCCGAAATGAAAACAAATCTTGCTAACCAAGGGCTTGCGCACAATCTCATGGTCGATTGCAGGTTTTCCAGCTGTGCAATCGCGCTTTGTTTAATCTCTGACGTCGCGGTCAAAGGAAGTGTGGAATGAATGGCGTCAAAAGAATAGAAGACAATGGATATCTACGTGGGCAACCTGCCCTACACTGCTACTGAAGGAGACGTTACCGGTCTCTTTGCCGCTTTTGGACCGGTCGAACGGGTCAAAATCATCACCGATCGCGAGACCGGACAATCCAAGGGATTCGCGTTCGTGACCCTCGGTGACCAATCCCAGTTGAATGCGGCTGTTGAAGCCCTCAACGATTACGATTTCAACGGACGTCCGCTTCGCGTGAACGCCTCCGAGCCGAAAGAGTCCCGTCCAGGTGGCGGCGGCGGATACGGCGGCGGTGGTGGCGGCGGCGGCTACAAGGGTGGCGGCGGTGGCGGCTACAAAGGTGGCGGCGGCGGCGGTGGCTACAAAGGTGGCGGCGGCGGCGGTGGCTACAAGGGTGGCGGCGGTGGCGGCTACAAAGGTGGCGGCGGCGGCGGTGGCTGGTAACAGCCCGTCCAACTGAACTTTCCCAACACCCGGTCCTCTTCACAGGAGACCGGGTGTTTTGGTGTCGGGCTCACTGGTCCTTTTCGAAGTCGGTGTCGGCGTCCTTGAGATCGATCTTCTTGATCCAGAGATTGCGGTAGCGGACATCGTGGCCTTCGCACTGGAGCTTGATTCCCTGCGGCGTGTCGGTGATGCCCTTGCCCTTGTCATTGCCGCCATCGACTCCCGAATTGGCTCCGCCCCAGACCTGCTGGATCGGCTGGTTGGTGTGGATCTTTTTCCCGTTGAACCAGATCGTCACCTGGGCCGGAGCGATGCGCTTGCCATCCTGGAAGCGGGCGGCGCGGAAGTTGATGTCGTAGGCATTCCATTTCCGAAGGCCGTTGTAGGCATCGATCGGGGCGGCTTTTTCGTTGATGACGGCCGCCATGCCGTGCGTGCCGCGATCACCATCGAGGACCTGGATTTCGTAGCGGTTCTGGAGATAGACGCCACTGTTGCCGCCGGGATTCATGATCAGGAATTCGACGTGGAGTCGGAAGTCGCGAAAGGTCTCCTTGGTGACGATGTCAGCCGCGCCATACTTTCCACCCGCTGCGGCGGGATCG
>JAIXVN010000600.1 GCA_027483005.1 Verrucomicrobiaceae bacterium | reverse complement strand
TCGGGATGCCCTGGACCGCCAGACGGTCCTCGCGGGCGACGTCCGGTCCATCACTGAAATGCGAGCAGACTTCCTCGATTCCGAGCCGTCCGAAATGCCTGCCGTTCCAAGGTTCGGCGTGGCGGCCACCATTCGAGATCCAGAACAGCGTGGCCGGGAAATCCTGCGGGTTCTTCAAGGAGAACCACACGTAGCCATCCAGCACCACGGCCGACCAGGCAAAGGGCTGCTCGGCGGTCGCTGGCTCGCTGACCATCATCACCAGGTCATCGAAGCCCTTTCGCGCCGGGTAGCGGGTCAGGTCGGTGGTGCCGCCATTTGCCAATGGGACCTCGCGGAGATCGGTGAAGGTCGCGCCGGGTTTCAGTGCGCCGTATTCGCGATTCTCCGGATTCGAAAACAGCCCCGGATAAACGGACGCCCAGCGGAACGGGGAAATACTGACACGGCCCGCGCCTTCTGTTAGATGCGAGAAATCGAGCACCGGGTGGTTGCCGTAGTTGAAGGTTCCGTCGGCCCCGGAAATGACATGCTCCTGATAGATCGTGGTCTCGCCGTCGCGCAGGCTCAGGCGCTTTTCAAACTTGGCCTGGCCATCAACATCGCGGATCGAGAGCTGGATCGAGCCCGCCTCTTTCGCATCGAGACTCCACTCCAGGTTCGCGGTCACCCCATGCGGCGGCCGCTCGGCACTGCCGCCGAAGGGAAAGCACAGGAAATCCCCGCGCAGCACGAGAAGCAGTTCCGGGAGGGTCTGGTCGATGTCCCCCGGCAGCCAGGGAGCCAGCGCGTAAGGCGAGACCTTGCGATCCCCGAGCTGGAAGGTCACCGGCGCAAGGTGCCCGGCGCGACGCGTGACGGCGGCCTCGACGAGATCGGAGGCGATGGTGTCGGAAATTTCCCCGTGAATCAGAGACATGATCGGAGGTTAGGAGGCTTCGGATTGCGCGGTAAACGATAAATCATTGCTGCGTTGCGAAATCGGGGGTTGAAAGTCCCCGGGCCTTGCCTCGGTATGGTCGCCCACTTCAAAATCCGCTCATGAACATCGGCTTCAACCTCCTGCTCTGGACCGGGGAATTCCACCCGGACAACGACCTCGGCCTCCTCGCCCCACTCAAAGCCGCCGGATACGACGGCGTCGAGCTGCCCATCTTCAATCCCGACGCCACCCACTACAAGGCCGTCGGAACCGCCCTCGCCGACCACGGTCTGCGCTCCACCGCCGTGACCGTCATGCCCGGCGAGCACGCCAGC
Source organism: Verrucomicrobiaceae bacterium (assembly GCA_027483005.1). Taxonomy (GTDB): domain Bacteria; phylum Verrucomicrobiota; class Verrucomicrobiia; order Verrucomicrobiales; family Akkermansiaceae; genus Luteolibacter. The sequence goes on along the minus strand of JAIXVN010000600.1, from coordinate 3,403 downwards.
TGCGTCAGCCCGGATGCCGCCAGCCGCGTCGCCGCCGTGGAGTATTTGAAAAAAGTCGTCGATCGCTGCCATGAGGCCGGCACCGAGATCCTGATGGGACCCTTCCACCAGCCGCTCGGCATCTTCACGGGAAATGGTCCGACCGAGACCGAACTCGCCCACGCCGCCGACGTTCATCGCCAGGTGGCCGAGTATGCGCAGCAGGCCAACGTCAAGGTCGTCATCGAGTGGCTCAACCGCTTCGAGTGCTACTTCCTCACCACCATGGGCCAGGCCGCCGACTACGTCCGCCGCGTGGACCATCCGAACTTCCACACGATGTTCGACACCTTCCACGCCAACATCGAGGAAAAGGACCCCGCCGGTTCGCTCAAGAAGCACCTCGATGTCGTGAAGCACGTCCACATTTCCGAAAACGACCGCGGTACCCCGGGCACCGGCCACGCTGCGATCCGCGAGTCGATCGCCGTGCTCAAGGAGTCCGGCTACGATGGCTGGCTCACCGTCGAGGCCTTCGGTCGCGCGCTTCCGGAACTCGCCGCCGCCACCCGCGTCTGGCGTGACTTCTTCCCGTCCCGCGAGGACGTCTATCAGGGCGGCATCCGCTACATCCGCGAGTGCTGGGGTTCCTGAAGACGATTCATTTCCCCCTGTGCTGGGCGGTTTCCGGTCCGGCGCAGGGGATTTTTTTTGCCCGGCGTCAGCCTTGCCGGCGAGATACGGCGTGGACGACCGCAGAGGTACCGAGGAAACAGAGATCGCGGAGGAAGGTTGAATCTGGCAGCGATGAATGGACTCCCACGATGGTCTCCGGGTCCTTTCCCGTTCTTGGTCCTCCTCAACCTCTGGGTTCTCGGCGGTTTCAAGAAAGCCCGCGATGACGAGCGACCAGCAAACCTGACCGCCAGCCCAATTTTTTGAATCGGAGGCTCATGGGTCGAGGGCACTGAGAGGGCTGCCTTTGAAGGTCAGCCGGTCGCGGTGGGTCAGAGGAAGACTGGAGCGGGAAGCTCCAGCCACTTTTGGGAATCAAGTGCCCGCTTGCGCTTCGCTCCACTTCCACCTCGTCCGCTGATATCTGCGCCGCTTCACTTTCTCTCGTTCCAGTAAACCACCAGGTTCTTCGTCGCGCGTCCGGCTGCGATGATGTCGGGTTTTCCATCGCCGTTCAGGTCGGCGACCTTGAAGTCCTCACAGGCCATCGTGTTGTCGTCGATCACCGCATGCCGTTTCCAAGCACTGCCGTCGTCGGCGGTTGGCACATAGAGACGAATGCCGACTTTCCGATCCTGATCGTCGGGCTCGCGCCAGCCGGCGATGACCTGATCGTAGCCGAGCCCGAGGAAATCCGCCGCCGCGAGGGCGTGTCCTTGTTTGAGGGACTCGTCGAGCACGACCCGCTTTGAGGACCAGAGCGAATCGCCCTCCGCTGCGGGATTCACCACCACGGCGTTGCCATGGAAAGGCTCGATGGTCGTGATGAAGCGTCGGCCGTCCGGAAGCTTGCCGAGTCGAACCTCGCCCGCGCCTTTTTCCGTCAGGCGGGTGGATTGCCACTGGTCACCTTGATTGCGGAGAAGATGGACGCCTTCCTTGCAGGCCACGAGCATCGACTCACCCCCGGCATCCGGCCAGGTGACCGGGTCGAAATTGTGGGCCAGATGGAACTGGTCGTTGATCAGGAAGGTGGGCCAGGGCTTGGAGCGATCGGTCTCCGGCCGATAGCCTAGGAAGCGGATGCCCGCGCCTTCGTTCTTGGCGTTGCCGCAGCCGTGGAGGGGCAGCACGGCGAGGAAGGGCTTTCCTGCATCATCTTTCACCCAGTGCATGCGGTGGACGGTCGGCTCGCGATGCTGGACTTGTGCCGACCATTCCCTGGTCCGGTCCTCGGGAGCTGTTAGAGAAAGAACCGCGCCGCTGTGGGTCGTGTCACCGGGATTCCATTCCGCGCCCACCGCCACCTCGGCCTTCTGGTTGTGCTCAAGATTGCGGGCGGCGATGCAGACATGGTCGAGCTTCGTCAACGCGCCCGTCATGCGGTGCTTGGTCCAATCCGGATTCCGATACCAGGCCGTCTCCTTGGCATCGCACAGCAGGATGTCCGGCTTGCCATCTCCATCGACATCCGCGATCGCCAGTCCGTATCCGATCTGGAGTTTCGCATCGAGCGTCTGCGCCCGGAACTTCGCCTCGGGAGCCTCGGGGAGTGCCTGAAGCGCGGTCGAGGAAAGCAGGACGGCGATGGCCGGGGAAAGTCTCATCCAGCGGATACGCTGAGAGGAGGGTCGGATTATCGGATGGGGAAAGTGGATCGGGCTAGCGGGCATAAAATCTGGAATCCGTGCCGGTCTTCGGTCATCTGTTTGACGCTTCATCATGCCGGATCACGGACCATCCCGTAAAACTCCACACGGCCAGGGCGCATTTCCCGTCACCCGCTGGAGCCTCGTTTCGTCGGCGCGAGCGCGGGAAGGCAACGAGGCGCAAGCCTTCCAGGCGTTGGAGCAGCTCTGCGTCCTCTATTGGCAGCCGCTTTACGGGTATGCCCGTCGTCAGGGACTGGGAACGGAGGACGCGCAGGATGCGACCCAGGGATTTTTCGCCCGCCTCATCGACAAGGAAACCTTCCACGCGGCGGACCGCGAGCGCGGGCGCTTGAGAACCTTCCTGCTGGCGGCGTTCAGTCATCATCTCGCGGACGAACGCGATCGGAAGAACGCCTGGCGTCGTGGAGGGAGGGCGGAGATCGTCCCGCTGATGGTCGAAGGTTCCCATGAAGTGGAACCAAGTCATGATCTGACTCCGGAGCATCATTTCAACCGTCAGTGGGCGCTGGCCGTGCTCCAACAAGCGCTCGATGCGCTCACCCACGAACGGGCCCTGGCGGGTCGCGAGCGGGAGATGAGCGTGCTGCGCGGATTCCTCGATGCCTCCGGTGAAAGCGGTGCAGCGGCCTATGAGGCGGCGGCAGGGGAGTTGGGGTGGTCGGTCAATGCCACCCGCGTGGCGGTGCATCGGCTGCGACTTCGATACCGTCAGGTCCTTGAAGCGCAGATCGCGTCCACGCTGGAGAGTGAGGATCCCGAAACGGTGAAGGACGAGCTTCGGGCGCTCCTCGCAGCGTTGACTTGAGGAATTCGGAAAATTTTCCATTCTCTGTAATGAGCCACTGCGGACTCCTTAGAAAGGGGTGAGCACCCGCTCTGAAGTTGTCATGAACCCGCCAGTTCCATCCCATTCCTCCGATCTCGGTGGCCTTGATGCCGCCGGGTTGCTGCGCGGGGTGCTGGGGGAGGCCTCCGCGTCCTGGCCGGTCGGAGGCCCCGTTTCCTGGGAGCCACCGACCGATGAAGAAGCAGCGGCCTGGTTTCCGGGCTTTACCGAGATCCGCCTGTTAGGCCGT
>JAIXVN010000041.1 GCA_027483005.1 Verrucomicrobiaceae bacterium | reverse complement strand
TGGTCGATGACGCGATGCCGTGAAAAGTCAGCGCGGCCCGACGGATCGAGGCATACAGTTTCCCCGGATCAGACTCGGCCATCGCCTTCATGTCTCCACCACAGAGCGAGAGGCAGAGCAAGGTCAGCGCCTCCCAGAGTTCGTCGGAAAGCTGGTCACGCACGGTGCGGGCACTTTCGCGGGCCTGGAAGATCGACGAAACAATGCTGTTCGGGTTGCGCTTGTCGTCGGTGAGGAAGTGGATGACCTCGGCGCTGCCAGCGGTTTCATAAAGGCTGCCGAAAAGTTCCTCGTCGCCCGTGGAGAGCACGATGGGCTTCCAGAACGCGCTGAGTCGCTCGCTGTCGAGGCTTTCGAAGTCGAGGAGGAGATGGCGGTTGACGTCGATGAGGCGCGCGAGGTTGTCGGCGCGCTCGACGTAGCGGACCATCCAGTAGAGGGTGTTGGCGACGCGGGAGAGCATGGATTTCAATGGCGGAGAACCCAGGTGTCCTTGCTGCCTCCGCCCTGGGAGGAATTGACGACAAGGGAGTCTTTGGTCAAGGCGACTCGTGTGAGCCCGCCGGGCACGATCTTGATGTCGCGGCCGTAGATGATGTAAGGCCGGAGGTCGATGTGGCGGCCTTCCATGGTGCCATCGCACCAGGTGGGCGAGCGGGACAGGGAAACGACGGGCTGCGCGATGTAGTTGCGGGGATCGGCAATGATCAGCTCGCGGAACTTTTCGATCTCGGCCTTGGAGGCGGAGGGGCCCATCAACATGCCGTAGCCACCGGATTCGTTGGCGGCCTTCACCACCAGCTCCGGAAGGTGCTCGAGGATGTATCTCTTGTCGTCCTCCTCGGAAGCAAGGTAGGTCGGCACGTTCGGCAGGATCGGGTCCTGACCGAGGTAGTATTGAATGATTCTCGGGACGAAGTAGTAGATGACCTTGTCGTCCGCCACCCCGGTGCCGACGGCGTTGGCGAGCGCGACATTTCCCGCGCGGTAGGCATTCATCAGGCCCGGCACACCGAGCACCGAGTCCTTGCGGAACACGGTCGGGTCGAGGAAATCGTCATCGATCCTTCGGTAAATCACGTCCACCCGGACGAGGCCGGTCGTGGTTCGCATGTAAACGATGTTGTCCACCACGACCAGATCGCGGCCTTCCACGATCTCGATGCCCATCTCGCGGGCCAGGTAGCAGTGCTCGAAGTAGGCGCTGTTGTGGCAGCCCGGGGTCAGCAGCACGCAGACCGGATCATCGCTCGGACGGGGCGAGATGTAGTGGAGCATGTCCAGCAGATCGCGCGGGTAGGAATCCACTGAGCGCACTCCAAGGGTGTCGAAAAGCCCCGGAAAGGCGCGCTTGAGCGCATTGCGGTTCTCCAACAGGTAGGAGGCCCCGGATGGACAGCGGCCATTGTCCTCAAGCACGTAGTAGGTGCCGTCATGACCGCGGACGAGGTCGCTGCCGCAGATATGGATGTAGATGTCCTTGGGGACATTGATCCCCCGGAACTCAGGGCGGTAGTGCTTCGCGTTCTCGATGTAGTGGCGCGGAATGATGCCGTCCTTGAGGATGTGCTGCTCGTGATAGATGTCGTGCAGGAACAGGTTCAGCGCCATCAGCCGCTGGGAAAGCCCGGCTTCCAACAGCTCCCATTCATGGGCCGGGATGACCCGAGGCACCGGATCGAAGGGGAAGATGCGCTCGGTCCCCTGGTTGTCGTGGTAGACGTTGAAGGTGATGCCCTGGCGAAGAAAATACAGTTCGCAGGTCGCTTTCCTGGCGAGGAAGTCCCTTTCAGTCAGTCCGTTGAAGCGGTTGAAGAGCGGGTCGCAGTAATCCCGGACCTGGCCGGGTGCCGCAAACATCTCGTCGTAGAATTTTCCTGGTTCGTATCCCTCAAACATTTCCATGGGTTCCACGACTCCATTAGCAGCAGGCGGGCCAAGTTTGAACAAGGGCCATTCTCCCCCGCCGCCAAAAGGATTCCCGGCCTGAGATAGGTGCGACTTGTCAACATCCGGACGCCCTTGGCCCGCAGGCACCTGATCGAGCTCATCGCGGGCCATCGACCGACGAAACAAACCTTTCAGACTCTCCCCTTGAAAAGCTGTTGGACGGAATCTAATTACGGCGCGGCCACGTAAACGCTTCCACTTTTCGCCCATGAACGCCCTATCCCGCAGTCTTTGCTCCTACTGGAACTCCTCGATCGGCAAGAAACTCATCGTTGCCCTCACCGGACTGGCACTCGTCCTGTTCCTTGCCGGCCACCTGACCGGCAACCTTCTGGTTTTCGTGGGTCAGAAGGCGTTCAATGACTACGCTGAACTTCTCCACCACGCCCTCCACGGAGCCGGTGTCTGGATCGCCCGCATCGGCCTGCTGACCTGCGTGGTCCTCCACGTGGTCGCCACCATCCAGCTCACCCGCGAGAACAAGGCCGCCCGCACGCCCTACGCCTTCGACGCCACCATTCAGGCTCCGAAGTCTTCCCGCATCATGATCTGGAGCGGCCTGACCATCCTCACCTTCGTGATCTACCACCTCCTCCACTTCACGGTCCGCGCCGGAAACACCTACGACACGTATGTCGACGCCGCGCACCTCGCGGAAACCGGCCTCACCCGCCACGAC
>JAIXVN010000199.1 GCA_027483005.1 Verrucomicrobiaceae bacterium | reverse complement strand
TTCGGTGAGCGCCTCGCGGCCGCCGCGCTCCAGCAGTCGAAAACGCAGGTTTCCTACGACGAGAGCTATCGCCAGATCAGCTATCCGAACGGCGACATCCCGGCCGACAAGGGCAAGGCCGAGGACGTGATCATCCGTGGCTTCCGTGCGATGGGCACCGACCTCCAGCAGCTCGTCCACGAGGACATGGAAAAGAATTTCCGTGAGTATCCTCAGGTGTACGGGGCATCCGCGCCGGATACCAGTATCGACCACCGCCGCGCTGCGAACCTGAAGCGCTTCTTCGAGCGCCAGGGTGAAACGCTCAGCACCGCGCGCAATCCTTCCGAGTATCTTCCAGGCGACGTGGTGGTCCTCAGTCATCCCGGCACCCGCACCGATTCCAACGGCCAGATCGAGATGCACATCGCCCTCGTCGTCCCCGGCCCGGCCGATCACGCCTCCGAGCCCTGGCTGGTGCACAACCTGGACTCCACGCCGAAGTGGGAAAACGTCCTGCTCGATTACCAGATCCTCGGGCACTACCGCTTCGCCCGCTGAATTCGAAGTCGCTTGGACTGTCAGCCTGCGAGTGGCCAGGGGTCAGGATTCAGAGGTCAGGTAGAGGAAGACATTCGAGACCAGGGATGGCGGAATTTGGATTTCGTCATTCGGGAATTCCTCATTCGTCATTTCCAACTGACCCCCGACCCCTAGCCCCTGACCCCTCAAACGCGGACCGTCGAGCAGTCCCGCCTTTTCCCAAGCGGCCGAAACACCCTCCCGGCCCGAGCGTGCGTAAAAAGTTGTCCTTTCGCGGGTTTCGTGGTTTCTCACTCCCCCCGCGCCATGACCTCCAACGAGATCCGTAACAGCTTCCTCGATTTCTTCCGCGAACAGCAGCACACCATCGTGCCCTCGGCCTCGTTGATGCCGCAGTCGCCCGGCCTGCTTTTCACCAATGCGGGGATGAACCAGTTCGTTCCGTATTTCCTCGGCACCGACAAGGCCCCCTACGATCCGCCACGCGCCGCCGACACCCAGAAGTGCATCCGCGCCGGTGGAAAACACAACGACCTCGAGGATGTCGGCTACGACACCTACCACCACACGTTCTTCGAAATGCTCGGGAACTGGTCGTTCGGAAACTACTTCAAGAAGGAAGCCATCCTCTGGGCCTGGGAGCTCGTGATCGAACGCTGGGGCCTGCCCGCGCATCGCCTCCACGCCTCGGTTTACGCGCCGAAGCCGGGCGATCCAGGTGCCTTCGACCAGGAGGCCTACGACATCTGGGCCGAGCTGTTCCTTTCGAAAGGCTGCGACCCCGCCGTCCAGATCGTCCACGGCAATGTGAAGGACAACTTCTGGATGATGGGCGAAACCGGCCCCTGCGGCCCCTGCTCCGAACTCCACGTCAACCTCACCCCCGAAGGCGATCCCAAGACCGGTCGCGAGCTGGTCAACAACGACTCCGACCTCTGCATCGAGATCTGGAACCTCGTCTTCATCCAATACAACGCCGAGGCCGACGGCACCTTCCGCGAGCTTCCCGCCAAGCACGTCGACACCGGCATGGGCTTTGAGCGCGCCTGCTCGATCATCCAGAACACGAAAGGCTTCACCGACTTCTCGAAGAAGCCGAGCAACTACAACACCGACGTCTTCCGCACGCTCTTCACCAAGCTCGAGGAACTCAGCGGCCAGACCTACTCCGACATCTACCCGGCCCTCGGTGCCGACCGCTCGGCCTTCAGCGAGGAAATGAAAACCGCGATCGCCTTCCGCGTGATCGCCGACCACCTCCGCACCCTTTCGTTTTCGATCGCCGATGGCATCCTTCCAGGAAACACTGGCCGGAACTACGTCCTGCGTCGTATCTTGCGCCGTGCCGTGCGCTACGGCCGCCAGCTTGGATTCTCCGGACAGAAGATGCTGTTCGATGGACTCGTTGGAACGCTCGTCGAGCAGATGGGCGGTGTGTTTCCTGAACTGAAGAACCGTGAAGCGGTGATTCGCGAAACGCTGAATCGGGAAGAGGCGAGCTTCAACGAGACGCTGGATCGGGGGCTTCGCCGCTTCGAAGAAGAGGTGACCGAGGTCAAGGATGGCGTGCTTTCCGGTGACGTGACGTTCGAGCTTTATGACACCTACGGCTTTCCGGATGACCTCACTGAACTGCTTTGCACCGAGCGGGGTCTGAAAGTTGATAAGGCACGTTACGAGCAGCTCATGGAAGAAGCCCGGGAGCTCTCCCGCTCCGCCCAGAAATCCAGCATCGTCCGCGCCCTCGACATTTCCTCGGAAGCCGTGACCGAGTTCGTCGGCTTTGAGTCCGATGAAGTGTCCGCCACCATCCTCGAAGTCCATCCGCAGGAAGACGCGCTCTTCGTCATCACCGACAAGACCATCTTCTACGCCGAGATGGGCGGCCAGGTCGGCGACACCGGCACGCTCACCGTGGCGGCGGTTTCCAACCGCCAAGCCTATCCCGTCGTCAGCGTCCAACAGATCGGAAAAGCTCGCGCCGCTGTCGTTCCAGCCGATGCCAATCTCAAGGTCGGAGACGTCGTCACGCTTTGCCTCGATTCTTGCCGTCGCCGCCCGATCGAGGCCCACCACTCCGCCACCCACCTTCTCCACTGGGCGCTTCACGAAATCGTTTCGAAGGACGCCACCCAGCAGGGTTCATCCGTCGATGAAAACCGTCTCCGCTTCGACTTCGGCGGCAGCGCCGTGACGCCTGAGCAGATCGCCGCGATCGAGGAAAAGGTGAACGCCGCGATTTCCGCGAACGACACCGTGTCCTGGACCGAGGTCCTCCACGCTTCGATCAAGGGTCGCCCCGACATCATGCAGTTCTTCGGCGACAAGTACGGTGATACGGTGCGCGTCGTACAAATCGGCGGCGGCTCCAACACCCTCGATGGCTACTCGATGGAACTCTGCGGCGGCACGCACGTCCGCAAGACCGGCGAGATCGGCCTTTTCAAGATCAAGAGCGAAGGCGCGATCGCCGCCGGCGTCCGTCGCATCGAAGCCGTTTGTGGTGAAGCCGCCCACGCCTGGGTCGCCCACCTTGCCGCGCAGGAAGCCGAGGAATCCGCCGCCGCGCGGGCCAAGCTCGATGCCGCGAACGACAAGCTCAAGACCCTCGGAGCCGAAACCGTTTCCGTCTCCAACAGCGCCAACGCCGCCGAGATCAAGGATGCCGCCATCGAGGCCGAGAAGCGCGTCAAGAAGCTCCAGGCCGGAGCCGCTGCACAGATGGCGGATGCCGCGCTGGCCGAACTCATCGAAAAGGGCGGCCCGATCGTCGCCAGCTTCGAAGCCGATGCCTCGCTCGTTCAGGAGCTCCTCAACGGCCTCAAGAAAAAGCAGTTCAACGAAGCCGCCTTCCTCATCGTCGATGACGGCGACAAGCTCCAGCTCGCCACCTACTGCGGAGACGCCGCCCAAGCCCGCGGCCTGAAAGCCGGCGACCTCC
>JAIXVN010000609.1 GCA_027483005.1 Verrucomicrobiaceae bacterium | reverse complement strand
GGTGGAAATGACCTGGATGCGTCCGGTGATCGGATTGGCGACATAGATCACGTGATCCCCGCCGTAGGCCTTGGCGAAGGCGCTGTCGCGATCCTCGGCCACTGCCAGGCCGCTGAGGCCGGTGCCGCCCATGTTGGTGGTCATCGAAACCGGAATCTGCGGGGCATAGGGGCGCAACTTGTCCTTCGAACCGGTGGCGTAATGGGTGCCGGGCTCGTATTCGGTCACCGGGATGCCCATGTCGTTGGCTTCCTGGAGAAAGGTCTCCCCGGCCCTTGTCTGGAAAAAGCCCCAGATGTTGTTGGGACCCGCTGTTAGGACCTCGAAGTCGCTGCCATCCGGTCGGAAACGGCCGAGCTTGCAGGCATTGTAGGCCTTTTCCTTCGATCCATCGGCGAAAGTCAGACCACCCGGGCGGAACACGGTCGAGGCATTGAAGAGCCCTTGGGCCACATAGATCCAGCCTCCGGGAGCGCGCTCGAACTGATGCGGCATGAGGTGCGAGTCCTGGATGCCGAAGCCATCGAGGATGACGTCAAACTTGTCGGCCTTTCCGTCCTTGTCGGTATCGACGTAGTGGCGGATCTGCGAGCCGTGATGGATGAACGCCCCATTGCCATCGAGATCGGGAAGCACCCCGGAAGGGATCGCCAGCCCTTCGGCAAAGACCCGCGGCTTCTGCGGTTCGGACTTTTCAGGATGATCGATGACGAGCACCTGATCTTTCCCACCACGGGCGTAGAGCGCCTCGGCGTTCGCCCGATTCTCATTCGCATCCACCGGATACTCCAGCGCGGTCATCGTCCACATCCGGCCACGTGCATCCCAGGCCATCGTGATCGGCTTGCCCACGCCCTGTTCCTCGGAGGTCACCAGTTCGGCGACGAAGCCCTTGGGCAGTTGAAATGCCTGACGTTCCTCTTCCGGACTCTTCGCGGTGGAACCCTCGGCCTTGGGTTGGGGAATCGAGGGCTTTGCCGGGGTCCAAGACGCCGCGCCCGGGGTGTCGGGCAGCTCGGTGAGGGAGAGGTCCTTGACCTGCACCAGCACGGTGCCGCCTGAATGAACCTGGATGCCAAACTTGCCGTCGAGGGGAATCGCCCCGTCGCGTTCCGTGTAATCCAGGGCAGGCTGGCCGTTGATCCACGAGCGGATCCGTCGGCCATCGCAGATGATCTTGTAGTCGTTCCACTCCCAGTCCTTCACCACCTTCGTCAGCGCGGCGGGATCCACCGCGCCGGTCAGCTTCTTGTTCCGACGATGTTCATCGTACAAGTCCCCCCAGTAGCCGATGCCCGCATCGACCTGGTAGCCTGCCATGGCGGACTTGCCGGAATCACGCTGGCTGCGCACCTGCATGCCGGAGTTCATGAAGCCCTCGCCCTTCACCAGGCGGATCTTGAAGGTCAGCTCGAAGTTCCGGAAATCCCTGGTGGAACTCAGGAACAGGTTCGTCGGGATCTTCTGCTCCAGCGAGCCGCCGACGATCATCCCGTCCTTCACCTGCCACCACTTCTCCTCTCCGGCGGGCATTTCCCAGCCTGCGAGGGATTTGCCGTCGAACAGGGAAACGGGGGCCGCATTCACCAAGGGAAGCGCGGCCAGGAAAAGGAGGAGTCGTTTCATGGGATCAGTTTTCGAAATCGAACACGACCACCCGCGCCAGACGCGGCACGACGATCAGCTTCACCCGCTCATGCTCTTCATGCGGCAGGTAGGCATCGCGGCTCGCGCCGTTGTCGAAGGTCATCACGAAGCCGTGCGTGAAGCCGTCATTGAGGCCTTCCGGGCTGTCGTAGGGACCGTGCTCCATCGAGAGCAGGCCGGGGATTCGACCGACCATTGCGCACATTTCCGTGAAGCATTCGTCGATCTGATCCGGAGTGACCTCCGGGTGGAATTGGAACATGCCGTAGTGTCTGACCATGATGGTGGGTTTCTAGTGGGGTTCAGCGGCGGAATTCCGCCATGAGTTGGATGAGCTTGTGCGCGCAGGCGGCGGCGAAGACCGGGCTGTTGATCTCCTCGTCGAAAATCTCCACCGGCTGGCGGCAGTTCGATCTGATCGCGTCAAACAAGGCGCGATCTGCCTCGGCGTCGTGAAAGGGCTGGCCTTCCGCCGAGATGACGCTGATCGCCTTTTCGGGGATCATCACCGCCGTCGGGGCGCTGTATTGGTTGACCTTATCCGCGAGAATTCGTCCGAGCTCCGCGCATTCGGCGGGGGAGGTCCGCATGAGGGTCACCTGCGGGTTGTGGATGTAGAAGGTGCGATCGGCGAACTTCTCGGGGACCGAGGCCTTTTCGCCGAAATTCACCATGTCGAGGCAGCCCGGCGCGACAACCGTCGGCACCCCCGCCTTCGCGGCGGCATCCATCCGGTCCGGCCCTGCGTTCAAGACACCGCCGACCAGTTCATCCGCCCACTCGGTGGTGGTGAGATCGAGCACTCCGACAACGAGCCCGCTTTCAATCAGCGCCTCCATCGAACGGCCACCTGCCCCGGTGGCAGCGAAAATGAGGACCTCGTATCCGGCTTCTTCCAGAATCCGCTTCGCCTCGGTGACGCAGGCGGTGGTGTTGCCGAACATGCTGGCCACGACCAGCGGCCGACTGTCGCCGGTTTCAATCGTCGCCTCCACCATCCCGCAGATCGCTCCGGCGGCCCGGCTGAAGATGAGGCGGGAAAGCCGGTTCAGCCCGGCGACGTCGGCGATGCTGGGCATCATCACGATGTCCTTCGTGCCGAGGTACGGCGCGGTGTTGCCACTCGCCAGGGTGGAAACCATCAGCTTCGGAAAGCCCAGCGGCAGAGCCCGCATCGCAGAGGTCGCGATCGCCGTGCCCCCGCCGCCTCCGAGGGAAATGACGCCAGCAATCCGTCGGTTCGCCACCAGCTTCGCCAGCAACAGCGGCGCGGCCTCGGACATCGCCACCACGCACTCGCCGCGATCGTGACGGGCTGTCAGGGCCGCGAGATCGAAGCCTCCTGCCGACGCCACTTCCTCGCGGGAAATGTCGTGCGTCACCGTGGGAGGCGAGCCGGACCCGACGTCGATCAGCAGCACCTCATGCCCTCGCCGGCGGATCAGATCCGCGACAAAGGCGTGCTCCTGCCCTTTCGAATCCAGCGTCCCGAGAACTGCGATCGTCGCCATGATACGAGAATTCTAGTTTTTCCGCTTCACGGTGATCTTCTTGAACTCGCGGGTCAGGTTCGTCAGCGACTCCTCGACGCCCATGCGCTCCAGGCTGGAGGCACCCACTAAGCCGACGCAATCGGTGGCCTTGATGACGCGCTCCGCATCCTCCGGCGTGTTGATCGGTCCGCCGTGGCAGAGGAAGAAGATGTCC
>JAIXVN010000624.1 GCA_027483005.1 Verrucomicrobiaceae bacterium | reverse complement strand
AGGAACGGTTCCGCAATCTGGAGCGCGAGAACTCCCAGCTCCGGCATGCGCTGAAGTTTGAGGAGGCCACCTCCTTCGATGTCGTTGCCGCGCGCATCACCCGTCGTCAACCGACGACCTGGTGGCAGACGGTGGAGATTGATCGCGGTGGGCTTGCCAAGATTGGTCCACAACTGCCGGTGTTGTCGAATGAGGGACTCGTCGGAAAGGTCGATCTGGTCCGGGATGACCGCTCGAGCGTCATCTTGCTGACCGATGAGAAATGCCAGGTTTCCGCCAAGGTTGAGGGCTCTCCTGAAGTGGGGATCCTCAGCGGCCAACGAGGGAAGTTCGAGGGAACCCCGATGCTCCGTCTGCGCTTTTTGTCAAAGGACGCCGTTCTCCGCCAGGGGCAGCGCGTGTTCACCACCGGTCGGGGAGGCTTGTTCCCGCCCAACATCCTTTTGGGTACCATTGAGTCCGTCGATAAGGGCTCCCTGGATTCCGAAGCTTCTGTCCGTCCGGCCGTGAACTTCGCTGATTTGGGGACCGTCTTCGTCGTGCTGACCGCAGACGACTGAACACCCGTGATCCGTTACACCCTCATCACCCTGTTTCTCGTTCTTGCTGCCTTCGTCCTGCAGCAGTTCCTGCCTGCGTTCACGGGTCTGCACAACGCGCGCATCCTCCTGGTGCAACTGGTGTTCCTCTGCGCGGCGGTGACCGTGGGCACCCCGACCATGCTGCTGCTGGCTTTCGTTTGCGGCTTCCTCTGGGATGCCCAGTGCGGGCTTGGTCCGGCTGGGGGGGATCCGGAAATCTATTCGCAGCCGGTGGAGTCCCTCCGCTTTGGCTACTCCGTCCTGCTCTTCGGAGGCATGGGCTACCTGATGCAGGGCATCCAGCCTTTGTTCCGCGAGGGAAAATGGCAGTTCTCCGCGCTGCTGACCGGCATCGCCGTTTTCCTCTATCTGTCCGCCGAGTATGCGCTCATCACCTTCGTGCGGGGAGAGTTCATCCTGACCCGAGCCACCGTGTTTCAGGTGCTGATCACCTCGCTTTTGACGATGCTGTTCTCGCCCCTTGTCTTCTGGCTGCTCTTCTCCGTTTCAAACCTTTGCCAGCACACGATCCGCTTTGATGGAATCAAGCGCAAGAAGCGGTATCACTGACCCACCATGGAACCCCGTTATCGATTTCGTCTCTACCTCCTGACCGTCGGCGTCCTCGTCGGTTTCGGGGCTCTGTTGACGCGTCTTCACGATTTCCAGATCGAGCGTCGGGAAGAGTTCCTCCAACTGGTGCCCGGAGACCGCAGGGTGACCATCAGGGAGCCCGGGGTGCGTGGTGAGATCACCGACCGGAATGGCATCGCCCTGGCCAAGAACGTCCGCGACTACGAGGTCACCTTCAACCTCCAGGAGATCTACGAGGCCTATCGCAGGCAGCACACGGATACCCCGAAGCTGGAGCGCATCGTCAAGGAGGGCGGCATGGAGCGCGCCCGGAGCGAGCGCGACATCGTCGCCATCGTCAATGAAACGGTCATCCCCCGCCTTCAGGATTTGGGTCTTGCCCGGAACTACAGTGCCGGGGCCCTTCGCGCCCACTATCTCACCCACATGGGGCTCGTGCCCTTCAGTTACCGCACCGACCTCGCCTACGAGGAGTTCGCGAAGTTCGCCGAGCACAATCTCGAGCTTCCGGGGGTCTATCTGAGCATCCACTCCCAGCGACAGTATCCCTACGGCGCCTTGGCCTCCCACGTGCTCGGCTACCTCAAGCAATGGGACAAGCGCGACATTCCCGAAAGCGCCGACCGGAAGTTCGACCACTACGTGGGCGAAGCCAAGGGCATCGCCGGGATCGAGTCCACCATGGACAACATCCTCCGCGGGCCCGAGGGCCATCGTGAGATGCTCAAGGATGAGAAAGGAAACATCCGCGGGGTGGTCGGATCCGTTCGTCCCGGAACCGGGGCCAAGGTCGAATTGACCCTTGATGCACGCATCCAGTTTCTCGCGGAGGAGACCTTGAGACATGCCGGACGTGCCTCCGCTGTGATCATGGACGTCGAGAGCGGAGAGGTGCTCGGCATGGCCTCGGTGCCGGACTACGATCCCAATGATTTCATTCCAGCGATCAAGAAGGAGCAGTATGCGGCCTACCGCAACAACAAGGCGGAGCCCCTGATGAACCGGAGCATCTCCAATTTCACGCCGGGCTCGACCTTCAAGCTCGGGACGGCGATCAGTGGTGCTTTGAAGGGTCAGGGAAGCCGGGTTTACACCTGCAACGGCTATGTCTCCTACGGCAATGCCAAGGTCGGCTGCTGGATTTGGAACAAGAGCAAGGGCTCCCATGGCACCGAACCGCTGCCAGTTGCCATCCGCAATTCCTGCAATCCCTATTTCAACCTTCTTGCCAACTCGATCGGTGGCAAGGCGATGACCGATGGCTTCACCATGCTGGGCTTTGGCAAGCCCACCGGCATCCCGCTTCCCAACGAAGCCAGCGGTGTTGTTCTCGGAAACCGCAACTGGCGAGCCGCCCGTCCGGGAGCCTCGCTGACCCAACACGACATCGCGCTTTTCTCCATCGGCCAGAGCGTTCTCGCCACTCCCCTTCAACTCTGCGCGATGGTCTGCGCCATCGCCAATGACGGCAAGTACTACCAGCCCAGGATCGTCCGTAAGGCGGTGGCCATGGATGGCTCGCTCCTCATCAAGGACGAGGCCAAGCTTTCGGTCGATCTTCTGAAGGAAGGCGTGAAGCCATCCGATCTGGCCCTCATCCGCAAGGGCATGTGGATGGCGGTCAATCAAGGAGGCACCGCCAGCGCCGTGAAGCTGGCCGACATCCAGATCGCCGCCAAGACCGGCACGGCTCAGGTCAATCCGGTTCTCAATACCCACCACTGCTGGACCGTTGCGTTCGCCCCTTACGACAAACCGAAGTATGCGGTGGCCGTCATGGTTCAGGACGGTGACTCCGGTGGCCATGTCGCAGGTCCGCTCGTCCAGCACATCTTCCGCGGGCTGATGGACAAGGAGAAGGGCACCAAGCTCCCGCTACAAGTCCAGAAGCCCTACGGCGGGCACATGGACAGGATCGTCACGATTGAAGCTCTCGACGACGTGCCGCCGGCCGATCCCAACGATACGGCGGGCGACGATGTTCCCGACGAAGAGCCAGGGACTCGGATCACGCCTCCCGTCCCTGCTGATCCCGGCAGCTCCGAGCCCATCCCCTCTCCCACCATTGCACCCGAAGTTGACGCGGAAGGAACGATT
>JAIXVN010000113.1 GCA_027483005.1 Verrucomicrobiaceae bacterium | reverse complement strand
GATCCAGCTCCGCGCCCGAGTGGGTGGCCCAGAAATAGGCGTTCGAGTCACCTGTCACGGCGAGGATCTGCTCCAAGGCGAATCCTTCCCACGAGGCACCTAGCTTTGGATGAGCCTCCAGTGCGGCCTGGTTTTCCAAGCCCAACAAAGCATGGCAGACACCGGAGTCCCGGATGTAGATCTTCGGTGCCTTGACCTGCCGCTTTTTCAGATTCTCAAACCACGGCGGCAACTGTCGGACCATGTAGGTGCCGGAGAGAATGTCGAGGTAACGGCGGGCCGCAGGCTCACTGCTGCCAAGTGCGCGGGCCAACTCGGAGGCATTCCAGACCTGCCCATGATAGTGGGCCAGCATCGTCCAGAATCGCCGCAAGGTGCTCGCCGGAATACGGATGCCGAGCTGCGGAATGTCCTGCTCCAAAAAGGTGCGGAAAAAGTCCTCCTGCCACTGTCTCGCCGCCCGATCATCACGGGCGAGATAGGCACGGGGAAATCCACCACGCCCCCATAGCTTAAACAGATGCTCCCCACCGGTTTCCTCAAGCGTGAACCCAGTCACATCGACGAAGGAAATGCGGCCCGCCAGCGACTCACTTGCCCCTTTCACCAGCTCCAGTGAAGCGCTTCCAAGAATCAGAAATCTGGCCGGAGTGTCCGGTCGATCCGCCAGCACCCTCAGCACTGGAAACAGCTCCGGCATGCGCTGGATCTCATCCAGAATCACCAGTCCCCTCAGAGGAGAAAGGGCCAGCTCGGGATTGGTCAACCTGGCAAGGTCCGACGGAGATTCGAGATCGAATCGATGCACCGGCTCACTCCCCAAAGACTCCGCATAGAGACGGGCAATCGTGGTTTTCCCCACCTGCCTCGGACCCGGCAGGGCCACGAGCGGGTAGTCCACCAATCGCTCACGAATGGAGTTCAGATAGGCGGTTCGGGCCAGGATCATCCTTGAAATTTGAACGATAACCGTTCGATTTTCAAGGATAATTCCGAGACAATACCCCCTTACCCCGGCCTCCGCCCAGAGATGCGTCTTCAGGAGATCACGGGAGAACTTGGCTCATCCCAAGCAGTCGCGGACTCGTTCCAGCATCAGATCTCCGAAGTGTCCACCATCCATTGCCCCTCCGGGAGGCCGGTTCCAAACACCGTGGCCTGGGCAACGGTCGGCGGCAGCATCGCGGATTCGATGATCGCGCCGAGAGCAGGTTGCTCCGCCGGGAGGGACAGGAAGAGTCCCGGGATTCCCATTTTGCCAGCCCGTTCCACAGCCGTCGCGATCAGGTCGCACAAGGCCCGATCCGAGTCAAAATGCACTCCGGTGAGGTGCGCGGAGACCATCTCATGGCCGTCGGAATGCCAGAGTCGCTTTCCCTTCCGTGTATCCACAATCCTCCCCCGGGCCCCATCGACCTGCAGATGACACGGTTCGATCTCCGAAACCAGGGAGGCATTGCCAGCTAGAAGCCGATGGCCACTTCCGCACGGATCCGAAGACAGACCCGCCACCGGATGAAACCCTGCCCGAGTATCGAAACGCAGGATCGCGAGACGGCCGATCACCTTGAAGGATGGAATGCCAAGTCTGCCGGTGTGCTGATCGGTTGGGATGGAGCCGGACATCACGACCGAATAGGCGGCTTGGTATCCATCGCCCATCGTTTCATCGCGGGCCTTGAGTGCCAGACGGCCCAACACGGTGCGGCCCCGATGGGCGGAAGCGACTTTCGTATCGCAGAGATACACGACGGGGAGCATCGAACCGTCAGCGAGCACCGCAGTGCGCCGCACAACGGTTAGAGCGCCGACAATGTTTCCCGAACTCTCCGCGAGATAGATTCTCGCCTCGCCCATGCAGCGGAAGAAAAGCGAGTAGTCCGGATCGTGTGATATCGAAAAGGATCGGCCCGGTCCCAACGGATAGGTGAACTCCTTTTCGAAATCGGCCAGTGCGAGCGCGGTTTCCCGGTCCGGCATTCCTGTTAGACAATGGATTTTCATGGCCGGGACGCGAGGAGTATCTGCGGATAGAAAAAACTGCGGTCCATGCGTTGGAGGTCTTCTCCCTGCTCCAGATGCCAGCGGAGCGCGGGAAAGAGGGCGGGGATTTCCAGGCTGGAATTCAACTGGCGGATCAAGATGTATCCGCCCGGCTTCAACGCGCGATGGGCGGCCGAAAGAGTGGCCGCAGCCTCGGAGGGAGACAGCCAGTCGAGGATGTTTGACAAATGAACGAAGTCGAAGGAGCCGGGTGCAGAGCCCTCCAGCGTTTCCCGCATGGGGCCGCATCGATACTCGGGATGTGCCAGAAGCGGCGAACGATCCGTCAACCAGTCTGCAGGCGCATTCGGCGGAAATTTCCCCGCAAGAAGCTGCCAGATCCATGGATTTCCGGCGGGTGGGAGCCGCATGGTGATGTCGCGAAGCTGTTGGAGGAAATGCCGGTGGAATGGCTGCCGCGGATTGCGGGTGGCCGCCTCGCCGAACAGGGCGATGAGGTTCTCCAGGCGCAGAGCCGTGGCGAAAGCGGTGTCCAGCGCCTTGCCGGTTGCCGTGTCCGGCGCGATCATCCCGCTGGCGTCCTGCACGTCGGTGGAGTTGAGGAATTCCGCGATTGCAGTTGATACGGGCAGGAGGAGCCTGCGCAACTCAGCGAACGCCGCTTCATAGCGGCCACAATGATCCGGACCGATCTCGGCAACCAGCGACAGGGGCCCGAACACCTGATCGGTTAGATTCAGTTTCTCGAAAATCCCGATCCACCGTTCCTTGCGTTCTTCGGAAGGCATTGGAAGCTGCCCCAGCAATGCCATGCTCTCCATGGCGGTGGATGTCTCCGCCAGATGCATGCGGCAGCGGGTGAGTGCGAGTTGTGCCGGATTCACATCCACGAGAACGAGCCGCGCCAGAGGAAGCCTTGCCAGGCAAACCGCAGTCTCACCGCCGGAGGCGATCATCACCACCCGGGCATGCTCCGGAAGCCTGCGGGCGATTTCCAGATCCAGCCGCGGGTCCTCGCGGACCTGGGAAAAGGCCACTGGAAGCTTCGATGCCGCAACGGCCCAGCGATCGGCCGCAGGATTCATGGCGTTCCGCTCCATGGCCCTCGAATGAAGCTGTGCCGGATGAAATGCAGCACGAAAGAGGTGTAGGAACGGATGAAAGGCGCGCCGCGTCGGCGCAATTCCGGCTCCAACAATCGGTGGGCGGTGGACAACCGATACCAGGGGATTCCCGGGTAGAGATGGTGCTCCAGATGATAATTCTCATTGCACATGAAGAACCGGACCACCGGGCCGGTCAGGATGCTACGCGTGCCGAGGATCTCGTCATCGGAATGCTCCAACAGGGTGTGCTGGCTCATGCCGCGAATGTTCACCATGGTGTTGATGAAAAGCATCGGGCCCAGCCAGCCGTGGATCAGCCAGCTTGCCGGAAGCATCCACCAGGCGAGCCAGGCGATGGATGCGCAGCAGACGATTTCCACGGCGATTCCCGCCCGCGCGTTCCAGGATCCGTGTTTCCAACCAAGAATGGGAATGGCGGTGATATAGACGGGATAGCCGATCAGCAGGCGCATCCAGTTGAGGGTGAAAACTCCCCAGGTCCAGCGGGTGTAGTTTGAGTAATGATCGGGATCGTGCTCGCCGCCAAGATCCGCATGATGCTCCAGGTGCAGCACCCGATAGGCGGAATAATTCTGCCACACCGGCCAGGCGCAGAGCGCTCCGAGGACAGCATTGAGGGTCTTGTTGCGCGAAAGCGTGCCGTGCACCGCCTCGTGGGTGAACAGGCTGATCCCATGAAGCGAGGCTCCGGCCAGGATCCAACAAGGAACGGAAACCCACCACGAATACTTCCCTCCAAGCATCACCGCGCCCACCGCGCCGATGACATACAACAGTAAAAACGCGGTGACTCGCGCGAGTGACTTGCCGTGCGAGAGCTGATGCAACTTGAGCGAGGCATCGGCTCCCAATCGCGGCTTGTCCGTGGTTCTCATTTCCTTTCCCGGCTGAAATCCTGATAGAGCCGATCAAAGATATACCTCCCGAATTCCAATCCGCCAAGGATGGAGATGTCAGATTCAACGGTTCCCACCGCGCCCTCTGCCGCTTCGAACAGTTCGGCGGCATGGCGCTTGTCGATTTCCGCATGGAGGCTGTAGTGCACCAGTTCCCCGGGTTTCACCCAACCAAGTTCCACCACCCTGCGCCCAATCAACGCGCTGATGTCCGCGAATGCATATTCAATCATGCCGAGGGCGGCCAAAGCGAAACCTGGAGATTCCGAGCCGCATGCACCCAGCAGCGCGAGATTGAACGCCTGGACCGGGGCATCGGGCTCACTCGCGGCCAGCTCCTCCTCGCTGACTCCCAGGGTGCCAAGGAAACGGGCGAACGTGCGATCATGCGCAAACTGCGGACGGAAGCCCTCTGCCGGATGTTCCTCATCCAGTCCGTGTTCCTCCGATAAATTGTGAACCAGAACCGCCCGGCCGGCCGAAGTCGGAAGCCGTGCGATCAGGGTCGCGAGATTCCGTGAGAAAAATCCGACCGCATAAAAAAACTGCACCTGGGAACGAACGAATTCGTCCCTCGGCATGCTGCCATCTGCCAAGGCCCGGAAATACCTGTTTTCGAGGATCGGGGAGACGGAAAGCAACCCGATCGCAGATGCTTCGGTCCCGGTAACAGCGTGATTGGATGCCACAGTCAAAGGATCGGCAGATGCGGTGGGATGGCAAGGGATCTCCGGGCCCTTTTCCAAGTTACCAAGGCAGCGGGAACGCCCGGTTGAAGGCGAAGACGCGCTCGCGGATGGCGTGGAGCTTGGCGGTGTCGTTCGGAGTGGAAAGGGCTTCGTGAATGAAGTC
>JAIXVN010000337.1 GCA_027483005.1 Verrucomicrobiaceae bacterium | reverse complement strand
CCGCTTTCCACGCTGAGTGTGCTGCTGCTGCTGCCGCTGCCCTTGAGGGTGGCGGTGGTCTTGACCGTCGTGGCGGAGGTCAGCGTGCCATTGAGTTCCAGTGTTCCGGTATTGACGGTGGTGGTGCCGGTGAAGATGGAGGCGCCGGTGAGAGTCAAGGTGCCGTTGCCTTCCTTGATGATGTTGGTGGCACCGGCCTGGCTTACCTGATCGATCGGTCCGATGGTGAGGTCACTGGTGGCGACCGAACCGGGGCCGTGGACGACGGTGATGGTATGGGTGTTTCCGGAATTGGTGTAAGTGCCACCCACCAAGGCCATGTTGTTGATGGTGGGAGCGCCGGTGGCATCCGAGGTGGCGGTGACATTGGCGCAGAGACGGAGGCCGCCGCCACCGGTGACTACCGAGTTCCCGGTCATGGTGAGACCTTGGATGTAGGTGTCGTTGCCATTGCGGTTGACGGTTCCACCTGCATTGATCGTGATATCGGCGGCCACCTTGTTGCCGGCAAGACTGTAGGCAAAGCCGGTGGCATGAGGCACTGTGAGCAACAAGGTCGAGCCGCTGCCGATCGTCACGGCGCTGCCGACGTGGCTTTCGGCGTAGTTGATCCCCATGCTGAGCACAAGGTTGCTGCCTGGATGGATGGTGGTGGTCCCGGTGTAGGTGTTCAAGCCACTGAGGGTGACGGTGCCGCCGCCTTTGATCTCGAGCGAACCTGTGCCGGAGATAACACCCGGGATGGAAAGGGTGCCGCTGCGGTTGATGGCGAGGGCACCTTGGTTGCTGATGTTTCCTGTGCCGAGGGTGCCGGATGCGCCACCGGCGCCGATATTGAGGACGCCCACACCGATCGAAGTCGTTCCGAAGGAGTTGCTGCCGGTGAGGGTGAGCGGGGCGGCGCCGGCTTTGGCAAGCGAACCGTTGGTGATGGCTCCCGCAAGGGTGACGGCGGACTCCGTGGTGATTGTGCGGGTGGCCCCACCGAGATTCACCGGGGCGGAGAAGGTGATGGCTCCGCTGTTGACCGCATCACCCAAAGTCAGGTCTCCACCGATCGTGAAGGACGCATTGGCCAATGTGCGGGCGGAGGATGAATCCGATGACAAGGTGCCGCCATTCAGGATCAGACCGCCAGAACCAAGTGACGAGTCGTTCCCGATCCGGGTGGTACCAGCCGAGAGCGTTGTGACGCCGGTGAAGGTATTCGCATTGGAAATGGTCAAGATTCCGGTTCCAGCTTTGAACAAAGTGGCCGCGCCGGTGATTCCAAAGCCGCCGGTGCTCTGGAGGGTGTAGTTCTTCGCGGAATTCGAGAACTCGGCGGAAACGGGATTCACATCCATGGCGAGATCAACCGTGGTGGAACCTGTGGCTTCATCGTTGAAAAACACCACATCACCTTCAATGTAGTCCGTGGCCCCACCTCCTGGCAGGGTCCAGTTTTTCGGGGCGGTCAGGGTGTCAGTGGTCCATGTGGAACCGAGCGCACCGGTCCAGACCGGGTTTACGCCGGATACAACATAGTCGAGGGAGCCCGGGTTGTTGACAAGGTTGCCGACTTGGCGTGCGGAGAGAGAAGGCTGGGTATTCAGCGTAAACCCCGACAAATCAGGAAGAACATTGGCATGGCTGATCAAGCGATAGGTGCCCGGGCCGACGGGGACCGATGGCAAGTTGATGAAAACATCACCGGACACTCCGGTAGTCGTTAGATCGCCTGCAACCGCGATCGCCGCCGTGGAGGTGTAGTTGGAAAGCGTTCCGATGTTGATGTCGGCGGCGCCGTTGAGTGCGAGATTGCCGGTGATGGTGAGAGTGCCGCTGATGCCATTGCCACCGGTGATGGCTCCGACGCCGGCCAGATCATCCGCCACGTTTCCTGTCACGGTGCCTTCGCCCCTGAGGGCTTTGCCTGCGCCGACAGTGAAACCTCCTGCCAAGCCGGAGACATCGAAATTGGCGCCGGCGGCGACTGTGATGACGGAGCTGTTGGCAATGGAGCCTGTGCTTCCGAGTGAAAGCGTGCCTGCGTTGATGTTGGTCGCTCCGGAGTGGAGATTCGTGCCCGAAAGGATCTGAGTGCCGGCCCCAATCTTCGTCAGCGTCAGCGAGCCCGCGCCATTCTCCAGGGCACCGCTGAAGGTGCCGCCGCCGCCACTGGAACCCACGACAAGATTGGCCACTCCAGCCACCCCCTCGTGTCGGCGGACGACTCCGCCGCCGTTGAGGCCGTTGATGGTTTCCGTGCTGTTGGCAAGGTTGGCGAGCTTCAACAATGCTCCCGCGCCTACGGTAACGTTGGATCCGTTGGGGATGACTTCACCGGTTAGGCCGCCTGTTCCCGTCTGCAGCACGGTATTGGTCCCGGTGATGGTAAGATCTCCGGTGAAATCATTCAGGCCGTTCGCGCTATCGAACACGGTGCGCTGGCCGCCGGCAATGGCAAGAGCGCCGACGCTGCCGGTGATTCTGCCGGTGTAGGTGGTGCGGTCCGCAGTGGCAGAGGTCAGGGTGGTGGCCTTGTTGAGAGTGAGCACACCGCTGAAAGTCATGTTGCCACTGGACGTGCCGGTGGTGCCGAGGATGACGGTGCCGCTGCCGTTGTCAGTGACGGTGATGTTGCGTGCGGTTGAGATGCCGGCCCCCTCAAGCAACAGGCTCGTGTTGCTGGAACCGGTGGAGGTGTCGTTCACAGTGATCGCTCCACTGCCGAACACGCCGCTGTTTCTCGCGATCAACGTGCCGCCGCTGATGATGGTGCCGCCGGAATGAACGCTTCCGCCTGACATGATCTGGGTGCCGTCGCCTTTCTTGGTGATTGCCAGCGCGGTGCCACCGCCAAAGGCGTTGATCGCGCCGGTGAACGTGTTGGTGGTCGCAGCCGGGCTGTTGATCACCAAACGTGAAGAGTTATCGGAATACAACAAGGCAGTGCCTTGCAGACCTGCGATGGTTTCGATGGTGTTGTTGACCTTGAAAGCAGCGCCATTGGCGATGACCACGGCCGTGTCGGGAATCACCTCGCTAGTGTCAAGTTGCAGGTAAACTCCGGAGCTGGTCGTGAGATTGCCGCTGAAGTTGTTGGCCGGATTTGCGAGCTTCAAGCCGGGGGTGCCGCCTCCGTTGCCGATGATCAATCCACCGGATCCTGTGATCTGCCCGCTGATGCTGCGATAGTTTCCGGTGGCGGACATGGTGTTGCCGACCACGTTGTTGAGCAGGATGGCGTTGGCAAGGTTGACGTTTGTTTTCAACGTGCCGCCATTGAGCGTGACACTGCTGGTTCCCAAGGCGCTGGAGTTGGTCGTTTCCAGGGTCCCGGCGTTGACGGTGATCGTGCCGGATGCGCCGCCTGCGCCGCCGATCGTAATGGTGCCGCTGCCAGCCTTGGTGAACCCGCCGGCCCCTGCGAGCGCGGACCAGGTCATGTTGTTGGCACCGCTGTCGATCACATAAGCGGAAGATGCACCGAAGGTCACCGTCCCGGCAGTCATGGCCGCAGTAGTGAGAGTGATGGTGTCCGAGCCGCTGGCGTTGAAATCGGCCGCGCT
>JAIXVN010000555.1 GCA_027483005.1 Verrucomicrobiaceae bacterium | reverse complement strand
GCCTTGCCGACGATTTCACCCATCATGCCGCAGGTGCGCATGACGCGGACCGGGCCGAGGGCCTCGTGATCGACGCTGATGTCACGCCCGGCCATGAAGAGGTTGCTGACGTTGCGGCTGTAGAGGCAGCGATAGGGAGCCCAGTAGGGGCCCTGATACTTGTATAGCTTTCCATCGGTGGCCTTGGAAATGAACTCCTCGCCCTCGTGGCCCTTGTCAAACTTCGGATCCGGCGCGTGAAGATCGATGTGCCAGGTGCAGGGAAAGGCTCCATCGGGGTAATCCTTCGAGGTGCGGAAATCCTCGCCCTTCAGAACGACGTCGCCAAGCAAGCGGCGTGACTCACGCTTTCCGGCGATGAAGGCGGACCAGCCGAGGCGGTGGTTCGGATACATCATGTCCACGTTCTTCAGCGTGTCCCAAGCACCATACATCGCCCGCATGTTGAGGTCGCGAATGCGCTCGATGTCCTTGATCGAGTCCTTGTCGAATCCGCTTTCCCAGAACCAGCCGCCGAGGTTCTTGAGGCCGGTGCCGCCCCATTGACCGTTGTTGTTGGAGCGGCCAGGAAATGGCTTGTTGCTCAGATCGATGGCCCACGGGGTGCGGGGGAACGGCGCGGCCACGTTTCCGGACTGGGTGGCCATGGACAGGGCGTCCTTGTCCTTGCACTCGCATTTCAGGACCTGCTTCTCGTCCGCCTGGTCGAGGACGTTCCAGAGATTGCTCGCGCCCATCTTGGTGCCTTTCGCGACCTCGTAGTCGGCTCCGGCGAGGAAGCCGACCGTGCCATCGCCGGTGCAATCCGCGAAAAGCTTGCCGGAAACCTTGGTCCGTTTCGCCGTGCGGATGTTCTGCGAGGTGACCGAGAAAATGCGGCTGTTGCGGGACTCCACGGCATCGACGCGCTGCTCGAGCATCAGGGTGATCCGGGGCTCGGCAGCGACGACGTCAGTCTTGCGTTTGTCTGCGAAGATTTCCGCGCGACCCGCATTCCCATCGCCGGAGCGTTTCTCTGGAACGAGTTCCTTCACAATGTCGCCGATGTGGGTGAAGGGCTTCTGGTTGGTGTGTCCTTCCGGCCAGACGCGGACTTCCGAGCTGCCGTTGCCTCCAAGGACCGGCCGGTCCTGGATGAGGGCGACGGTCAGCCCATTTCGTGCGGCGGAAACGGCGGCGCTGGTGCCGGCAATGCCTCCACCCACGATGACCAGATCGTAGCTTCCTCCGTCCTGTGGCTTTTCCGGCAGCCCGAGGGTCTTGCGGCGGAAGGCGGTGAGGGCAGCCAGTTCGTTTGGTGGGCTGAACCCCGGATCCTTGGAGAAAAGAATCGCATCGCAGCGACCCTCGAAGCCGCTCAGGTCATGCAAGGCCACAGTCGTTTCGCCGGAAATCTTCACGCTACCGCCGCTCTGCCAGTGCCACGGCTCGCCTTCGGTGCCGAAGGTGGTGGCGAGCGGCTTGCCGTTGATGAGGACCTGGAACTTCCCTGGGGCTCCCTCGGCTTTCCACGGAGCAACCCAGTCGCGGGTCCGGACCCAGACGCGGTAGGTTCCGGGCGAGGAGAAAGTGGTCTTGGTGACGGCATCCTTCACCGGCACGCCGAGGCCGTGGGCGAGAAGGTAGGACGAGCCCATCACCTCCATGAGCTGCTGGTCCACGTCCCAGCCACCAGTTTGGTCGAACTGCTCGGCTTCAATGAGGACATTCTGGCCGCTGGCCATCGCGGAGAAGGCCGAGAAAAGCAGTGAGAGGCGAAGGAGGAGCTTGGGTTTCATGGAGATGGGTTTGCGCAACGGTGTTACGAAAGTGAATCAGGATACTTTCATTCAGGCCTGCTTTTTCAGAGTTCGGCAGAGGCAGTCGATCGCGTGATCGTTGACCATGCCGACGCCCTGCATGAAGGCGTAGAGGGTGGTGGAGCCAACGAAGTTGAAACCGGCCTTGCGCAGGGCCTTGCTCATCGCGTCGGACTCCGGGGTCTTTGACGGGTAGTCGGCCAGGGACTTGTGCTGGTTCACCTGGGGTTTCCCGCCGATGAAGCTCCAAAGCCATTTCACGGCATCGCCCTCGCGGGCCTCGAGTTCCAACCAGGCTTTCGCATTCTGGCGGACGGAGAAAATCTTCCCACGATGCCGGATGATGCCGGGATCGAGGACGAGTTTCTCAAGCTGCGCATCGGTCATTTTCGCGACCTTCTCCGGCACGAATTGATGAAAGACCTGACGGTAGCGCTCGCGCTTCTGAAGCACCGTCCACCAGGAAAGGCCCGCCTGCGCGCCCTCGAGGCAGATGTTTTCAAAAAGGTAGCGTCGATCAAACGACGGCACGCCCCATTCGGTGTCGTGATACTCGCGATAAAGATCGAGATGCGCTGGCAGCCAGGGGCAGCGGGTGGTTTCCATGACGAGGGACATTGACGGCTTTGTGTGGTCGCGTCCATTCTTCACGCGCTGCTATGTCGAATCGCCCCTGGCCCCCGAATCCCCGCGACGCGAGACCCCGGAACTCGGCGGACATCGCCGGCAGGCTGATGGTGACGCTGCTGTTGATGCTCGTCTCGATCGTCACCGGGGTGCTGACGGAGTTCGGGGATCAGAGCCGGAAAGCGGACGCGTTCTTCATGGCCTCGAAGAAGCGCTACGAGGACTACAACGCTCTGGCTCGCGAATACTCGGCAGCAAGAGAGGATCTCAATGCGGCGATCGAGGGCGTGGACATTCCGAAAGGCCTTGCGGCGACGAAAGAGCTGGTGAAGTGGCAGGACGCCCTGACTGCGGCTGCGAAGGATCTTGAGGATCCGCTGGTGGACGTGAAAAAGGGCCAGGTTTGGCGCTTGGTCACGCCGATGTTCCTTCATTTCGGCATCCTGCATCTCGCCTTCAACATGATGTGGCTGTGGCAATTCGGCGTGGTGCTGGAGATCCGTTTTCGCTCGCTGAAATTCCTCGCCCTGGTGCTTGCGGTCGCGGCGCTTTCGGACCTCGCGCAAGGCTTCTGGAGCGGCGCGAACTTCGGAGGCATGTCCGGCGTGAACTACGGGCTCTTCGGATTCATCCTGCTGCGATCCAAGCTCCACCCGGCTCCTGAGTTTTCCATGAACAGCGAGACCGTCGCCTTGATGCTGATTTGGATGGTCGTTTGTTTCACCGGAACCTTGGGACCTATCGCAAACGCCGAGCATTTGGTGGGCTTCCTGAGTGGCGCGGCGATCGG
>JAIXVN010000568.1 GCA_027483005.1 Verrucomicrobiaceae bacterium | reverse complement strand
TTGTCGATCACCACCGCTCCAGCAGCGGCGGCGGAGGGCCCGAACTCGAGGGAAATCCCGCCTCCAGCGCTGAACAGCGCGATGTCGACCCCCTTGAAAGAGTCGTGCGTGAGCTCCTGCACCACCACATCCTCGCCACGAAATCTCAGCTTCTTTCCAGCCGAGCGGGCAGAAGCGAGCAGGGTGAGCTTTCCGACGGGAAAGTTCCGCTGTTCCAGACAGAGCAACATTTCTTCGCCGACCGCGCCGGTGGCACCGACGATCGCCACGTGTGGTTCCGTGTTCATGGGTAGGAAACCGGACTCTTGTCCGGGGGGCGGGACTCTAGGCAATTTCCCCCGGCTGGCAACCGAATCCTCCGCCATTTCCTGACCGCGATTCTCCTTGCACGGTCATTCGCAGTCGTTATGGTCGCATGGTCCCTTGGCTGTCGCCATGGGACTCATGAAACCAACTCAACCGATTCCAAACACATGAAACTCGTCAAAATTGCCGCCCTCGCCGCTGCCGCCGCCGGCACCCTTCTTGCCACTTCCTGCTGCAACAGCAAGCCCGCTCCAACCGCTCCGGGCTACGTTGCCCCTGCCAAGTAAGGCGGACGACTTTGGAGTGGGATTCCCATTCCAAACGCTTTCCGGAGCGGGCTGCTCATCAGCCCACTCCAATTCATTTTTCCTTCATATCATCGAAACTTTCCACTTCCAACCCATGATCCGCATTCTTCTTGCGACGGGCGCTTCCGTGTTCGCCCTTTTCTCCGCTTCCTGCTGCTGCACCGGCGAACCGAAACCACCAGGACTCCGTTCTTTGCCGCAGTTCCAGGAGATCCCGGCCGCCGCGCCCCAGGAAGTGATTCCGGCGAAGTGAGGCTCATCGCCTCGTGATCCATGATCCAGTTTCAAAGCCTCCCGTCCCAGGACGGGAGGCTTTTTGTGTTGACATGAGGGGTGTCAGGCAGTGGAGATCGGGTTGTATCGTAATGCAATGAAACGACCTGCGTCTTCAGAGTCCGGACCTCGATTTCAGGCCCAGATCCGGCACTATCACCGCACCAGCCCTCCCAATGCCCGCTCTTGGGATGCCTGGGTGGACGGAGCGGAGTCGAGCTCAACTGCCGGCCGAGTCCTGATCGTCAAAAAGGTCCTGATCGCCCTGGTTGTGCTTTCTCTTCTTGTGGCACTGGTCCTCGGCTTCATCAACATCGCCTGAGCCCTCATCTGCATTTCAGGGATGCGGCTTTGACATTTTCCTCCGGGGGGTGCAGCTTTCGCCCCCGCCGAAGTCGGCGCATCAAGCCATGGGCAAGAGCCTTTATCAAAAAGTCTGGGACGCCCACACTGTGGGACAATTGGCCGACGGCCGCACGCAGCTGTTCATCGGGACCCACCTCATCCATGAGGTGACCTCCCCACAAGCCTTCGGGATGCTACGGGATCTCGGCCTGACGGTGAAATACCCGCAGCGCACCTTCGCCACCGTCGATCATATCGTCCCTACTGAGCATCAGGACCGCCCCAACGACCCTCTCGCTGCGGAAATGATGGAGGCCCTGCGCAAGAATTGTGAGGACTTCGGGGTCACCTACTTCGACCTCCGTTCTGGCAAGCAAGGCATCGTTCACGTCGTCGGACCCGAGCAGGGCATCACCCAGCCCGGAACCACGATCGCCTGCGGCGACTCCCACACCGCCACCCACGGAGCCTTCGGCGCGATCGCCTTCGGCATCGGCACCACCCAGGTGCGCGACGTCCTGGCCACCCAGACGATGGCCATTGAGCCACTCAAGGTCCGCCGCATCGAGGTCAACGGCCACCTCCGCCCCGGAGTGTATGCCAAGGACGTCACCCTCCACATCATCCGCCTCCTCGGAGCCAAGGGCGGCATCGGCTTTGCCTACGAATACGCCGGCGAGGTCTTTGACCGCATGTCGCTGGAAGAGCGCATGACCGTCTGCAACATGGCCATCGAAGGCGGTGCCCGCTGCGGCTACGTCAACCCGGATGAAACGACCTTCGAGTATCTCAAGGGCCGCCCCTATTGCCCGAAAGGTGCCGACTGGGACGCCGCGGTCGAGCGCTGGAAATCCTTCGCCTCCGATGCCGACGCCCACTACGACGACATCGTCGTGATCAACGCCGCCGACATCGAGCCCACGGTCACCTGGGGCATTTCCCCGGACCACGGCATCGCGGTTTCCGAAACCATCCCCGATCCTGCCAAGGCCGCGACCCCGCTGGAGCGCCAGTCGATCGTCGAGGCCCTGGAATACATGAAGCTGCCCGCCGGCATCCCGATCAAGGGCGTCAAGATCGACGTCGCCTTCCTCGGCTCCTGCACCAACGGCCGCCTCTCCGATTTCCGCGAGGTCGCGAAATACATCAAGGGCCACAAGGTCGCGGCTGGCGTGAAGGCCATCGCCGTCCCCGGTTCCCAGATCGTCGCCGTGCTTTGTGAAAAGGAAGGCATCGATCAGGTCTTCCGCGACGCCGGCTTCGAGTGGCGCGCCGCCGGTTGCTCGATGTGTCTGGCCATGAACCCGGACAAGCTCGTCGGCGACCAGCTCTGCGCCTCGTCCTCGAACCGCAACTTCAAAGGCCGCCAGGGCTCGCCGACCGGACGCACCGTCCTGATGTCGCCCGTCATGGTCGCCGCCGCTGCCATTCAGGGCTCGATCGCCGATGCCCGCGAAGTCTTTGCCATCCCACAGGAAACGGTCGCCGTGGCCTGACCCCATTCCCCAATTCCCACGATCCCATGTCACTCGCCCGTTTTTTCATCCCTCTGCTCCTGGTCTCCGCCTCGCTGCACGCCGCCGAGAAATCCGCAGCCGAGCGGCTCGTCGATGCCGTGGACATGCAAGGCTCCGGCATGGTTGCCGCCAAGCAGGCCTTCAAGCCGATGTTGGACCGCTTCAAGGCCCAGGGCCTGCCCCCGGAGGCCCTTGCGGAAATCACCGCAGCCACGGACCTGTTCTTCACCAAAACCTTCAGCGATCCGGAACTCAAGAAGCAGATGGTGAAGCTCTACCAACAGAAGTTCACCCCTGATGAGCTCGATGAATTGCTGCACTTCTACGAGACCCCGGTCGGCCGCAAGGCGCTCCTGACCATGCCCGAGCTCATGGGCGAGGCCAGCAAGATCGGCCAGCAGGTGGCCGGCAAGAACACGGAGGACTACCAGAAGCAGCTCCAGGACATCCTGCTGAAGTACAAGGACGCCGCTCCGGACAAGGACGAGAAAGAAGACCCGGCTCCTGAAAAGGACGACAAGTGATCTCCCGCCGCCTCCCGAACCCTGTCACGACCGTTCCTCATGGCACTTGAACCTGTCATCTCCGTTTCCGGAC
>JAIXVN010000516.1 GCA_027483005.1 Verrucomicrobiaceae bacterium | reverse complement strand
CCAATCGAACGGGCGATCTCGACCATCAGATCGAGTTCCTTGCACGAGACCTCGAAATCATCGCGCAGTGAATCGTGGCTCGCAGCCATGAGCGGGGCGAGTTGGTCGTAGTTGCTGTGGGCGAGTGCTTCGGCGGCTTTCCGCGTGCGGGCGATTTCCCCGACGACGTGACGCGAGCGGCGGTTGACCGGTGCGCCGAGCTTGTCCCAGTTCGTGGTGACCTCGGCCTCGGTGACGTCGCGCCAGGAACTTTTCCCGATGATGGCAAGTCCGTCCTCGGTGTTCTTTCGCCGGGCGGCGTAGCCACCGTCAGAGAGCTGATGGTGGACCATCGTGTTGGCGATGATCACGGTGAGATCGGGATTTTCAAAAGGCACCAGCTCGGGCTCGCCGGAGCGGCAGTCGATCAGCACCAGGCGGTTGGCCTTGCCGAAGGCGGAGGCGAACTGGTCCATGATGCCGCAGGGCACGTGGGCGAAATCGTGCTCGGCCTTCTGGCAGAGCAGGGCCTTTTCCCGCGTCTCCAGCACGGTGTCCAGCAGGCCCTCCAGCAAGGTGGCGGTGGCGCATTCGAGTGCGGCGGAGGAGGACAGGCCCGCTCCACCCGGAACCGACGAGACGATGAAGGCATCAAATCCCGGAATCTGGTGGCCGCGATCCTGGAAACCGCGCACCACGCCGCGCAGGTAGTTGGCCCATTCGGGTTCGCCTTCGGTGACCGCTTGATCGACCTGGAAAGTCGCGATGCCCGGTCCGTGGGCCGTGGCGATGCGGGCTTCGTTCGTGCCATTCGGCGCGGCGGCGATGACGATGTAGCGGTCGATCGCGAAGGGCATCACAAAGCCATCGCAGTAGTCGATGTGCTCGCCGATCAGGTTCACGCGACCCGGCGCAGCGGCGGTGACGGTGGCCTCGATGTTGAAGGCGCTGAGTAATCCGGCTGCGGCATCCGCAGCCAGATCGGCGAGGGGTTCGTTGAGGTGCAACATGGGAAGGGCAGGGCTTACTTGGGGGCGGGAGGCACGGTCGGATCCGGAGGCACTGGAGGGCCGACCTTGCCAGGCGGCTTGAAGCCTGGCGGAAGCGGACGACGCGGAAGCTGCCTGACGGGAGTGGCCGTGTTGGTGGCGGTCAGCAAGAAGGACCAGCGGTACGGCTGGGTGGAGGGAATCTGATAGCGGGGAAGCGCCTCCGCCCCCCATGGATTGGTGCCGCCGACTCCGGACTGCTGGTGGTCGAGGTGAAGCGTGATCACCTCGGCTTTCGGTAGATCTACTGGATGACGGGCGAACTCCAAATCCTCGGCAAGGCAGGGCATGGCGGAGATTTCCAACAATGAGCTTCCAGTGGCATCAATGCGGAGTCCGTTGCCACCTGCTAGGCTGTCAAAGGTGGACCAACGAATGCCGGTGCGGTTTCCGGCCTCCTGGGGCTCGGCATAGCGATGGAAAAGAAGCGGAACCATGCCGGTGTGGGTGGTGGTCCAGGCTCCACGACTACGATCCCGGTAGTTCTCGTGCGGACCCTTTCCATGCCAGGTCCAGGAAAGCGCCGTGCCGGGGATGCCGCAGGTCATGCCGACGCGTGGCAGCTTCGGCATCGAGGGGTCTGGTCGGAGCTCGACGTCGATGGCGATCTGCCCGCTACCGGTGATGCGATAGATCAGGGTGGCGCTGCTCTTGCCAGCGGGCAGTGCGAGTTCGGCGGTGACGAGGATGTCGTTGCCTTCTTTGACGGTGGTCAGCTTGGTGGCCTGGGCCTTGCGTCCGGCCTCGCGCCAGATCTCCAGTTTGCGGTCGTTGCCATTGCCTTCGTCGTTGCTCGTTGGCACGCGCCAGAAGTTGAGGTGCAGTGGCGAGACGAGAGTCTCGGCGTCCGTCTGCTTGATGGAGGTCAAGGCTCCGTTCTTCTTGTCGATGACCACGGTGATGTCCCCGGCCTTCACGGTCACGGTTTGGGCATCCTCGGTGGGGGTCGCGGCGGTGGTTGAAGGAGCCGGAGAAACCGGTGTGCGCTTGCCCCATGGCAGCAGCATTTCATCCCACGAAATCGGCATCCCTAACGGATGCCAGGCGGTGGCCTCCTTTAGGTCATAGCGAACGCGGAGGATGAACTCGGAGGCAGGATCGAGCGTGGCGTTGGTCGGAACCACGACCTCGACCGATTGCTGGGCGGAAACGGCGGGAAAGTTGAGTTCGCCCTGCGCGATGTCCTTGCCGTCCTTGATCAGTTTCCATGCGCCCCGGACATCTTCAGTGGAGCGGAAAAAGCGTTCGTTGAAGACTTTCACTATCACGTTCGACGTGCTGCCATCGACGAGGGTGGTGTGGATGTCCTGATAGAGCTTCTTCACCTCCTCAAACTGCGGCGAAGGCGCGAGCGTCGAGGTCACGAGGCCGTTCATGCAGAACGAGGAATCGGTCGGGCGGTCGTTGAAGTCGCCGCCATAGGCGAGGAACATCCGGGTCGCGGGCTTCTCGGCGTCCTTGGTGAAATCGAGATCGAGAAAGGTCTCTGACTTCGCCGACGTGATGCTCGCCGAACGGATGCAGCCGTTGAAGCGGCGGGCGGGATTGCCTTGATCTACTCCGATGCCGATGCGCCCTACTGGACCTGGTTGAGCGACGACCGGCTCGAAGGATGCGACTTCCTTGCCGCCGAGTGAGATCTTCATTCGCTCACCATCGTAGGTGGCGATAAGTTCCTGAAACGTCGTCTGCCATTCCTTCGGCAACAAGACGGAGGTTGACGCGCGGGCGATGCCTTTGTTGCGGATGAAATCAAGTGTCAACCCATCGCTGGCGACCTCGATCAACCATTCCTTGCTGCTGAAAATCGGCGAGCCATCAACCTTGTTGCGCTCGGTGTTTGCGCCCCCGGGTCCTCCAAAGTTGCCCCGGACGGACACCTTAATCGTGAACTTTTCCGGGAACATTTCACCGGCCTTTTCCTCGATGATCGCGCCGCCGGAAAAGAGCCCTTCATCCTTGGCCAGGGAGCCGAAGATACGGACTGCATGCTTTGCCGGAGAGCGATCCTCGACGGCATCGACCGCGTGCTTCTTTTGAAGGAACGACTGATCCTTCCAGTCCCAGATGAAGCCTCCCTGGAGCAGCGGTTCCTTGCGGAAGAGGTCCCAGTACTCGGCGAGGTTGCCAGAGCTGTTGCCCATGGCGTGGCTGTATTCGCACTGGATCAGCGGGCGCTGCTGGTCGACGGGCTTCTTCTCCTCCCGACGGCAATAAGCCGCACATTCTTCAAGTGAGGCATACATCGGTGAGACGAGATCGACATGGGAACCTTCCGCCGCCTGCTCGTATTGCAGCGGGCGTGATGGATCGCGCTGGCGGATCCACTTCGAGCACTCGACGAAGTTTGGCCCGTCACCGGCTTCGTTGCCCATCGACCAGGAGACCACGCAAGGATGATTCTTGTCGCGCTCGACGACGTTCTTCTGTCGATCGAGATGGGCGGCGAGCCAGTCGGGATTTTTCGCGAAACTCTGGGGGCCATAGCCCATGCCGTGGGATTCCAGATTGGCCTCGGCGATGACGTAAAAGCCGAGCTCATCGGCGAGTTCGAGCAGGCGTGGATCGTTCGGATAGTGGGAGCAGCGGACGGCGTTGAGATTGCCGCGCTTCATCTGGAGCAGGTCGGCGCGCATGTCGTTCTCGGTGACATAGTGACCGGTGCGCGGGTTGTGGTCGTGGCGGTTCACTCCCTTGAAAAGGATCGGCTGGCCATTGTGGAGGAAGCGCCCGTTCTTAACCTCATCGCGACGGAACCCGGTCTTTCCTCCGAAGCAGGCGAGAGCTTTTCCGGACTCGTCGGAGACGGTGATCACGTAGGGATAGAGCACCGGGGTCTCGGCCGACCAAGGTTTGATACCGGCAAGGGGATCGCCTGCGAGGTTCAGCGTCTTCTCGGAAAAGGCGGCCAGATCGTAGGGCGCTTCTTTCGAAAAGAGCGGCGTGTTATCCGGCGTGAGGATCTCCAGTTTCATGATGCCCTTGTGCGCAGCGGCATCATGGTTCTTCAGCGACGCGGTGAAACTCAGTGTGCCGGATTTGAAATCATCGGTCAGACCGGCGTGCAGGAAATGGTCGTTGAGTTCGACCTTTGGCGAGGTCCACAGAAACACATCGCGGAAAATGCCGCTGAGGCGGAACATGCCTTGGTCCTCGAGGTAGGAGCCATCGGAGTATTGATGGACCTGCACGGCGATCGAGTTCTCCCCGGGCTTCAGGAACTTCGTGATGTCGAACTGCGCGGTGGTGCGGGAGTCTTCTGAGTAACCGGCTTTCTGGCCGTTGATCCACAGATAGAACGCGGAGTCCACGCCCTCGAATGCCAGGATGACCGGGCGATCGTTCCAATCGTCGGCCACGGAGAAGGTGCGGCGATAGCAGCCGACCGGATGGCGTCGCGAAGGGTGATGATTCGTGAAAAATCCGGGCGGTTCGTCTGTCACCTTCGGAGGATTCTGAGCGAAGGGATAGACGATGTTGGTGTAAAGCGGCGCTCCGTAGCCCTGTAGCTGCCAGTTCGAGGGCACGGGGATTTCCTTCCAGGCGGAGACATCGAATTCCGGCTTTTCGAAACCGATGGGCACGCCTTCGAGATTGCCGCTATAGAGAAATTTCCACGGGCCGTTGAGCGACTGCCTCCAAGGGGACTCGGTGCGCTGTTTCTTCAGCGCGGAGTCGCGGTCCGGAAAGGGCGACGAGGTGGCGCGGGCCGGGAGTTTGTCGATGCGGAATACGGCGGCGTTTTCCCACTCCGGGGGCTCGGCATGGAGCAAGGATGGGGCGGCGAACGCGAGGAGGATCAGACGGCGCATGGGGTGGGATGGATTCGGGGCGAGATTAGCCGGATTTCAGGGGAAACAAGCACTCTTGAGCAAGAAAAACGCCCCGCAGGCGCGGGCCGGCGAGGCGTTTCCAGATGCTGTCAGGCGGATCAGGCCTTTTTGCCGCGCTTGGCGAAGTGGGGCATCACCAGTCCGAAGACCAGCATGATGCAGCCCCAGATCGTGTTCACATTCAGATCGAGGGATTTCGCATGCATCGGGTCACCGTTGGTGGCCAATCCGCAACCTGTGAGGATGATGCCGCAGAGGGCGAAGACGAGGCCGATGACGAAGGCCGGGCAGATCCCCAGAATCGAACAATCGATGAAATGACGGTCGATCCCTGCCGGCTTCGTGACCACCTCCACGGCCGGGCCCGCATTTGCAAGCAACTCGAATGGGTTTGGGAGCATGGCCAAGAGGCTGTGGCCTGGGTGAAGGGACGTCAAGAAGGCCGTTCAACCGTCGCGGGGGCAACGATCACTCGTTCTCATACTCGGTGTGGACGATGGTCATGATGCCCTTTTTCTTCGAGCAGGGTCATCGTCTTCATTTGAACGGGTAATTGAATGAGTCAGTCCGTCCATCTCCGCCGCGCTCCCGTCGTGGTTGGAATCGCCTTCTTCCCTGCGATCGATCCCTGATGCAGGTGCCTTGGTTCGTGACCGACCTACTCCCGCCAGCTGACTTTCTCCAGCCGCCAGCCATCCTCGGCCTTTCTCCAGGTGAATGAGGCATCGCCGGGACTGTCGATCACCTGGGTGCCGGAAAGCAGGACCCGCGCCTCGATCCGGGCACGGACGTTGGCGAGATCGCGATCGACGAAGATGGCGTCGATCCGCTCGATCTTGAAGCGCGTTTCCTTGGCGTTGTTGCAGAGCCAGGTGAAGGTGGAGCCGATTTCGCTGCGGGCGAGGGTGCCATTGGCATCGGCGATGGAGGGGATGTCGAGTTCGACGTTGGGCTGGAGCAGGCCATCGAGTTTGAACGAGCGGAGGCTGCGGCCGGCGGCGCGTGAGTCCGCTTCCAGGGTGAGGACCTGGCAGAGCTCGCGGGTGCGTCGGGCGACGACCTGGGTGGGCGAGAACCACCACACGAGGAAACCGGCGAGGAGAATCAGGACGGCAACGATGAGGGTCAGTCGTTTCATGATTTCGTAGGATCGTAGTAGATGCGGATGTCGGCCTTGTCGGTGCCGAGGAACTGCTGGGCGCGCTTGAGGGCATCGCGCGTGGACAGGTTCGGGTTGCTCGGCTTGTGGATGAAGATATTGCTTTCCCCGGCCTCGCGGTTGCAGCCCTCCTGGAGGGTGACGAGCACACCGGACTGTTTCAGCACCCGGTAAACCTCGCGGGTGGCCCCGGAGATGAGGATTTGGCGGTCGTGCGCTCGGGTGAAGTGGATCAGGTCCTCCAGCGCCAACACGCTGGTGGCATCGAGGTGGCGGGCGTTCTTCAAGCGCAGGATGATGACCTTCAAATCAGGATCCGAGACAGTTCGCTGGATCTGGGTGCGGAAGAGTTCCGAGGCCCCGAAGAAAAGGTCGCCCTCGACGTGGACGATGGAGATCGAGGGGATGGGGCGGGGACGTTTTTCGCCGCGCTCGCGAAGCTCGCCGGCGTCGTCGAATTCATACTCGATGAGGAAGGGCTTGCTGGCCTTGCGCAGGAAGAGGGTGATGGAAATGGCGACGCCGATGAAGATGGCGACGTGCAGGGGGGTGAGCAGGGTGGCGAGGAAGGTGATGATCAGCACTGCGGCGTCGTCCGAGGTGGAGCGCAGGCAGATGCGGAGGTGGCGGAGGTTGAAAAGGGCGAGAGCCAGGGCGATGACCAGGGCGGAGAGGGCGGCCTTCGGGACGAAGTCGATGAGCGGCACGCCGACGCGGGGCGAAAGCGCGATCAGCACGGCGGCGACGAGGATGTAGATCCCGGCGAAGGTGGAGGCGAAGCGCGATTGAGCCCCGGAGGCGAAGTTCAGGGCCGAGCGGGTGAGGGACCCCGAGGCGGGCATGCCGCCGGCGAAGGCGCTGGCGAGATTGGCCATGCCGACGGAGAGCATGTCCTGGTTGAGGTCCGGATGATCGCCGCTACGGGAGGCGATGGTTTTCGCCATCAGGGTGTTTTCCAGGGCCGACAGGAAGGCGATCGCGAAGGCCACGCCGATGAGCATCGAGATGT
Organism: Verrucomicrobiaceae bacterium; assembly: GCA_027483005.1. Lineage (GTDB taxonomy): Bacteria > Verrucomicrobiota > Verrucomicrobiia > Verrucomicrobiales > Akkermansiaceae > Luteolibacter. The sequence goes on along the minus strand of JAIXVN010000516.1, from coordinate 12,116 downwards.
CGTCAAAGATGCTGGGGCCCCCGAACTTCGGCAGGCTGGGAGCGAGGTCCTCGAGGGTGAAGGTGGTGAAATGCGGAACCTTTGACCAAAGGGATGGACCGAAGTGGTTGAGCGATCCGAACACGGCTGAGGAGAGCATCAGCGAGATGGCGAAACCCGGCCAGCGGGGGCGCAGTTTCCGCAGCGTGTAATAAACGGCGAGGGTGCTGACGGCGATCACGAGCGACGGCCACTCGATCAAGGGCAGGGATCTGACGATCGAGATCACCAGGGTGACGAAGGTCCGTGAGCTGTCGGCCGACATCACTTCGTCGATGCCGAGCGAGTCCTTGAGCTGGTTGGCGATGATCAGCACCGCCGCTCCGGAGGAATAGCCGATCAGGACGCTGCGTGAGATGTATTGAAGAAGGTCGGCCACCTTCAGCAGGGATCCGGCGATGAGGATCAAGGCGGACATCAGCACGAGCAGGGGGACCAGCTCGGACTCCCGGGCAAGCAGCAGGGGATTTCCAGCGAAGAGACTGAAAAGCATGAAGGCCGTGGCATTGGTGGGGCCGAGTGAGGTGTGGCGGGAGCCGGCGAACAGCGGAGCCACGAGCGGGGCGACGATCGCGCAGAGGATGCCGAAGACGATGGGCAGCTGGGCGATCGAGGCGAAGGCCATCGCCTGCGGAATGGCGAGCAGGGTGACATTGAGCGCCGCGCGGGCGTCGAACCTGGCCTTTTCAAGATCGTAGCGCCTCAGGCTGCCGATGAACGGAAAGGGCTTCACCTGGCCCGATGTGAGGAACCCCGTGATGGCGCGGGCGGCCCTCGTCAGCGTGCGGCTCAGACTCATGCGGCGAGGGTCACTTGAAGCGGGAGCGGCGGAACAGCCAGAGGCCGAACAGGACCAGAACGATGTTCGGGGTCCAAATGGCGGCAGTCACGCCGGCATCGGTCTTGAACTGATCGGCCAGCATCGAGGCGAGGAAATAGCCTGCCGCGATGAGGATGCTCAGGACCAGGCCGCCGGAGGTGTCGCGCCGTCGGCTCTTGATGCCGAGAGGCACGCCGACGAAGGCGAAGGCCAGGCAGGCCATCGAGTAGGCGTAGCGTCGGGTGATTTCCGAGCGCACGGAGACGCGGGCCCTTTCGCTGAGACGGGGATCCTCGTTGGCGAACTTGAGGATCTCGTCGTTGGTCATCGCCGCTGGTTTGGGCTTCTTCGGGCGGGAATCTGAAAAGCTGAGGAACCAATACTGCGCCTGGCCAGCGATGGCGCGGTCGAAGGTGCCGTCCTCCTTCGGGGACTCGATGAAGGTGTTGTCGAGGGTCAGCTTGAACTGCTGCTCCACCTGGTCGACCATCAGCTCGACGCGACCTGCATGGACATAGGCCGGTGGTGGGGCGTCGGGGTCGTTGGCCTTCCGGGTCTGGTACATGTGGAAGCCGACCAGGGCGTCGCCGTCCTTCCCCTCGATGAAGACCTTCTGGTTCTTGAAACGGGACTGCACCGCGCCGGGGTCGAGCAGGGCGCGGGGATCGCGCATCACCTCGCGGTAGAGGATGTTCTCCATCGAGGCCTTGGCCTTTGGTGCGATGCTGATGTTCATCCAGACGCTGAGTCCGCAGAGCAGAAGGGCGACGACGAAGACCGGGGCGGCGATGCGCGGAAGGCTGATGCCGGCGACCCGGAAGCCGGTGAGCTCCTGGTCCGAGGAAAGCCGCCCGAAGACCATGAGCACGGCGGAGAGGAACCCCCAGGGGATGGTGAACATCAGCGAGACCGGCAGGATGTTGATGGCAAACTGGCCGACGATGACGAGTGGGATGTGCTGCTCGACCAGAAGTGGCCGGATTTCCCGGAAAAGGCTGCCGAGGACGAGGACGACGGACAACACAATAATGGCGAACAAGGTGCCGAGCAGCACTTGCTTGCCGATGTATCGATCCGAAATCCGCATGGTGTCGGGCGAACATGGGCTGGAGACGGCCCGGTGTCGAGGCGCGAGATTCCATTTCGAATCGGGTCGTCGCCTTCAACTGTTAGGCCCCTGCGGGTCCTATTTTCTTGCCGCCCGTCGCCCGATTGTTTCCCTACCGCAGTCATTTCGGGAGTCCGCGAGCGTGCGCTTGGCACGGCGTGCGCTTTGCAGTGACCAGCCCAGCCTCATTTTCCATGTCAGATTTCCCAGTTTCCAACGCCCTTCCACCGGTTTCGCGCCGTGGGGCGCTCGCCACGTTCGGCCTTGCCGGATTGGCCCTCGCCGCCGGAACGACACCGGCCAAGGCCTTTTTCGTGCGGAGATCGGCAGAGTCCTCGTCCGGGGCGACCCTGGCCGACCTTCCTCCGGAGTGGGTGGCGCATCAGAGCTATCTGCTTCCGGACTATTACCGCTATCTGACCCTGGTGAAGCTGACCCGGATCACGCCGGTGCAGGTGATCATGGCCCATGCCAAGGAGCATCACGGCGTTTGGAACGGCATTCCTCCCAAGTCCATGTGGCCGCGGATCGTCGGGACTCTCCGGGTTCTCGACCGGGTGGGGGCCGAACTCAACCAGCCGGTGAAGGAGATCATTTCCGCTTACCGGGCTCCGGCCTACAACGCCCGCTGCCCGGGGGCGAAAAGCGGTTCCTGGCACCAGGCGAACTACGCGGTGGACGTCTCCTTTCCGACGCACGCCTCGACCGTGGCTGCGGTGACGCGCAATCTCCGCGACCGGGGCCTTTTCAAAGGCGGCGTCGGCGGCTATCCGACCTTCACCCACGTCGATACCCGCGGGGTGAACCTCAGCTGGTAAGCGCGGCGGCTGCACGCCAGCCCATCCGCAGGAAAAGGTCAGCTTTTTCCCCGGATCGTGGCCCCGGGCACCCAGTCGCTCTCGATCATCATCGACTTCGCGAACGAGGGGATGCCGAACTCGGAGCGGTGCAGGGCTCCGACCAGCATGTCCAGCGCGGCCACTCCGACGTGCTCGTTGTTCTGGTTCATGCCGGCCCACTCCGGCAGGTCCGCCGTGCGGTCGAGGTGGATCAGCCCGACCTCGCCCGGCACCTCCACCTTCATCGCGGAAAGCCAGTCCCTGAGCTCGGCGTGGAGCGTGATGATGACGTCCGGCTGGTGTTCGCGGAACCAGTTGCCGAAGGCCTCGGGAGCCTCGCGGTTGAAATCCAGGTTCGGAATGCGCTCTGAATTCGGGATCTGGAGCTGGCCCATGAAAAATCCGGCACTGAACCGGCCGTTGAGATTTTCATCCACCTTCCGCTCGATCACGAGACCGGGCCGCCGGTAGCCCAGGGAAATGGCCTCGTTGAAGCTGTCGAGCGAGGTCGCATACTGGTCGTTGCTCGCGCAGTGGAGCTTCGGCCGGGTGGTGCGCACGCCGACGACCACGCAGGCGAACTGCGTCCAGATCGGACTGAAGGCGGTCGGCAGCAGACCATTTTCAAGCACCCCGGTGATGATCAACCCGCGGATGCCGCGCGAGTTCAGGATGGTGGTCAGCCGTTTCGCATCGATGTCCGGCTCCCACAGCCAGAACTCGTCGAGGCGGTAGCCGAGCTGGTTCCCGCGCAGCGTGCTGCCCGCCACCCAGTCGCGGAAGGTCTGGAACTCGCTCAGCTTGTCGCGCTCGCCAGACGCATTGATCAGTCCAAGGGTGGCCTGGAACTTCTGGGTGCGGCTGGCCCTGAGCTGCGCCATCAAGGCCGCCACGGTCGGATTCGCCCGATAACCAAGCTTTTCCGCAATCACCTGGATCCGCTGGCGGGTCTCTTCCAGCAGCCTCGGGTCGTTGCGCAGGGCAAGGGAAACGGTGGATTTGCCGACTCCCGCCGCGTCGGCGATGTGCTGAAGGGTCGGTCGGGATTCCATGGGTTGAACCGTACAACGTCGGGTTCGTTGTGGCCACCTCATTTTTGTGTGAACCGTGCGAACGAACAAGGGAATGTTCCTGACGCGAGTTTCCTTGAGCCAAGGGCAGATGGAGGCCGATCCGTGAAGGGCTTTTCCGTTGCAGTCCGACCAGTCCGATCCAGATTGGGAGGCTTCGATTTCTGAATCCTTCACGGAAAACCCACCCGGAGGATTCGTCCTCACTCCTTCAAACCCATGATTTCCAGAGTTCGTCTTTTCGTGATTTCGGGTCTGCTTGGTCTGGCCCTCGCCGTCCCTGCGGCAGGTGAGGCGATGCTCCAGTATTTCAACACCAGCTGGGCCGAGATCACCCGCAAGATGCCCGAGCTGGCGGAGGCCGGCTATGATTCGCTGTGGTTGCCGCCGCCGACGAAGGGTTCCGGTGGCCTGTCGGTCGGCTACGATTGCTGGGACCGCTTTGACCTCGGATCGAAGGACCAGCGGGGCAGCGTGCGCACCCGCTATGGCACGGAGGCGGAGCTGCTGGAACTGGTCCGCGTGGCCCATCGCTTCGGGATCCGGATCTACTTCGACAATGTGATGAACCACAACGCGTTCGATATCCCCGGATACAACGCTTCGACCCCGATCGACCTCTACCCCGGTTTCCTGCCCGAGGATTTCCATCTGCGGAAAACCGAGGATGGCTTTTATCGGAAATGGGACAACACCCGCAGCTGGAGCGATGCCTGGCAGGTCCAGAACCTCGGGCTTTCCGACCTGATCGACATCGCCACCGAGCCGGGCACCACCAATTTCAACCACGGTCCGACCGAGGGCAGCACGATGCGGAAAATCGACTTCGTCCGCCATCCGAACCAGCCCGAATACTACTGCTACCTCCCCACCGAGTCCGGACAGAAGCACTCCGCCGGGCAGGGGAGCTACGTCGGCTTCGGCCCGGGAAACGGGATCACCACCGGCATCATCGCCGCGAATCCATCGTTCTATTCGGAGCGGGTCGAGGACCTGCTGCATCGCGCTGCCCGCTGGCAGATCGACCGCACCCGCGCCGATGGCCTGCGACTGGATGCCGTGAAGCATACCCCGGCCGACTTCTACGGGGCGACCTTCGGTGTGGACAAGGATTCGTCCGGCTACGGCTACACCGGGCAGGTCCAGGTCCAGTTCAACCTCAGTCGCGGCTTCTCGGATTGGAGCAACCACCGCGACAGCCTCTTCAACACCGAGCAGGGCCGGGACGATGCCATGCTCTTCGGCGAGCACCTCGGCCAGCCACCCGCCTACGGGCCCTACATCGATGCCGGCATGCGGCTCATCGACAACGATCTTCGCTCCAATTTCAACAACCTCCTCGGCAACCCTTCCTCAGGACTCACCGGCTACGATGCGCCGGGTTTCGGTGGCTTCCCGGCCTCGGTCTCGGTGCCCCATGCGCAGAGCCATGACAACGACTACGCCGCGCGCCGTGAACTCCAGCACGCCTTCTACCTGACCCGGGCCGGCCTTCCGCTCATCTACACCGATGGCAACTATCACGCCGAAACCCTTGGCGAAAGCGGCGGGGCCTTTCCACGCCACGCCAACACCGCGTTCCTCGGCCAGTGGGGGGACTCGCGGATCCCCAACCTGCTCCGCGTCCACCAGGACTTCGCCCGCGGCTGGCAGCGCGGACGCTGGAGCGGCTCCGATCTGGTTTCCTACGAGCGCATCGACGACCGCAGCTTTTCCGAAAGCAACCAGGCTCTCAAGGAGCGGAAGGGCGTGACCATGCTCATCGCGGTCAACGACAACTACTCCAGCGGCGTCTCGATCCAGGGCGGCACGTCCTTCCCCTCGCAGGCCGGGGGAGGATCGGAAAACAATCCGAACACCAACGACGAGTATCTCTTCCAGTATGCACGCGGCTACGGCAGCCAGACCGGATTCTACACCTATGCGTCTTCCCTTTCCGGCGTGACGGTGGACAAGGGCAGCTACTTCGTCTTCGCCCCCCGCACCCCGGAGGAATCCGATCTCTGGAAATCCGCAGGCGGTGAGCCGATCACCCTGCTCCAGAACGGCCAGCAGGTTCCTACGGTGAACGTCGTACGTCGCGACGGTCCCGATGGCGATCCCGCCTTCAACCCGAACGGTGTCGCGGACCCCAACAACAGCGACTTCGCCTACACGGTCGCGGTTCCGCGTGTCACCTCCGCCACCAGCCTGAAGTTTGTCGCCCGCGTCGATGGCTCCGCCGAAAACGTCCTGCTGCGCCTCGATGGCGGCATCGACCTCAACGGCACCCGTCCTCCTGGAAATGTCGATCCGCTTTTCCGCGACAATCCGCCAGCCGTATCCAACGACAGCTTCCTCGGCTATGAGCAGCCGAACTTTGTCCGCCGCCAGCAGGTCGAGAAATTCGCCGCACGCGACACCAGCCGGAACCAGTTTGGCTCGACCGGTGCCGAGACCTACACCAAGACGATTGGCAGCGGCAGCTTCACCGTGGTCAATGGCCCGAGCGGCTCCAACAACTTCTCGAACGACGGCGGCAACCAGGCTTCATTCCTCTATCATGATCCCGCGCAGGCGGTCGGCGGCACGCCTGGGGGCGGCTGGCCGGGGGGCAATGTTCCGCAGCAGTATGTCGAGAACGCCTCCACGATCTCGGTCTGGGCGAAACCAAATGGCGTCGGCCTTGGTTTCAAGATGTTCTGCTATTACACCACCGATGGCACCAATCCCGAAGGCGCGGGCGGCACCGGCACCGGCACGACGAAGGTTTCGGAAATGGCCTTCAGCCACAACCAGGACAGCAACGACTGGTGGATGACCTCGAACATCCCCAAGCCAGCCGCAGGCAGCGTGTTCAGATACAAGGTCGGCATCCTCAAGGAAGGCTCCTCCAGCGTGTATCCCTCGGGTCCCGATTCGGTGTTCCGGAAAAAGCGGATGATGACCGTGTTCGAAACACCAACGATCAATCCTTCGACTCTTAGCTACTCGGCACACAATGATTACAACTCTACGACCACCGGCCTTCAGGAAGGTTTCCATATCATCCGTGGTCGCGCCTTCCTCAAGCGGGATGGAAAAGCCCCTCTTTATAACACGTTCTCCCGCACCTTCTACTACGACGCCGCCACTCCCGGCGGGCAGATCGTCTTCCTCGGCAGCGATGGCGAGCAGATCAGCGGCAGCGAATACGGGGCGGTCGTAAGAGCCGACAATTCGGTGCAGGAAGTCTGGTATCGCGTGACCGACAGCGATGGCAGCAATGACGACGCCACCACGGGTACCAGCAACGGCAACGGAGCCTGGGTCCAGGCCACCGAGATCACCCCCACTGCCGCCATCACGCCCACCAATCCCGCCCATGGCCGCGAGTGGCGCTTCAACTATGTCAACATCCCCGCCACCGGCAGCGCCACCCTCGAGGTGCGGCTCAAGGAGCTGAGCTCTTCGGATGAAATGAATCTAACCGATGTGGCCGGGCATTTCACCACGCTCACCCGGACCATCCAGACCCGTGGCCCGGATCTGCGGCTCTTCGTCGCCTACCCTCAGGCGGAAGGCGATGTCATCGATGACTCCTATGTGCTCAAGGTTTACTTCTCGAAGAGCCTCGCCGATGGCACCACCGAAGCGACCCTCAAGCAGCGCTTCACCGTGCGATACGGGGCCAACGAAGGCTGGCCCGCCGGCATCCAGGTGCTCGATCGTGCGGCCTTCTCGATCAACTACAACGAGACCTCCGACTACCACGCGCTGGCGTTCCGGGTTCCGAATCTTTTCAACGGCTCGGATGATTTCCTCCACCGCATCGAGGTGACTTACGATCGCGCTGACCCGCTTTCCGATCTCGTGGCCACCCGCCGGGTTCGGGCCGCGCCGAGCACGCTTCCCCGGGTCACCATTCTCCAGCCCCAGGAGTTCGACAGCAACGGCAAGCTGGTCGAGATCATCCTCCCCGATGGCCCCGGTGCCGACACGCTGCCCTACACGGTGCGGGTGGAAACCAGCGCCAACGCCACCTCGGTTGCCCTCGGCTTCGAACTCGGCAGCGGCACGCTCACGCCGGTCGATGCCGATCCTGTCGCCATCGGCATCCAGCCGACCTATCAGGGCTCCAGTGCCTTCTGGGATTTCATTTGGACAATTGATGCTCCGGGCACCTTCCGCTTGGTCGCATCCGCCGCGGGTCCGGGTGGAAATGCCGCCGACAAGCGCAACGCCACCGTGATCCGTCGCCAGCAGGTGGCGGGAAATCCCAGCGATCTCGATGACGATGACGATGGCCTTTCCGACTTCGATGAAGGCACCATCACACCCCTGCCGAATGGATTTCCGACCGATGACGTCCGCTACAAGGCGAATTCCGAGCAATGGACCAATGGCGACATCCATGTCCACTTCGCCTACGGAAAGTCCGATCCGCTGCTTCCTGACAGCGATGGCGACGGGCTCCCGGACGGCCTCGAGGTCGGCTGGCGCACGCCGTTTTCGGCCACCAATACGGCCACCGACACCAATGGCGATTCGTTCCCGAATTTCATCGGCGACCTCGATCCGCCCTTCTTCAACACCCTCGACAACCTCGGCTCGGTGCCGGGTGTGAACAGCGCCTCCGAAGGCGGTGACCGCACGAAGCGTCTGCGTGGCTCCACCACCGATCCGGGAAATCCCGACAGCGATGGCGATGGCATTCTCGACGGCGTGGAGGACTCGAACCGCAATGGCTGGGTCGATGGTGACGGAGCCTCGCTCGGCACGACCACCGCCGCCACCACCGGGCGCAACTGGCCGAACGGTGAGATCGATGTCGGCGAGGTCTGGTTGGAAACCAACCCCGGCAACCCCGACACCGATGGCGATGGCCTTTCCGATGGCTCCGGCGAGGACAAGGATCTCAATGGCGTCATCACCGGTGACTCGAATGCGGACCGCGTCTGGCAATCGGGCGAAGTCTGGACGGAAACGAATCCCTTGAATGGCGACACCGATGGCGATGGCCTGCCTGACGGCTGGGAAACCGGTTTCGGCCTCAATGCCCTCGACAATGGCACCGTGGCCTTCGATGGCAGCACGTCCAATCCCAACAACGGAGCCGCAGGCGATCCGGATCAGGACGGCCTGACCAATCTCCAGGAGCTCGTTGCCGGAACTGATCCACGGGTGGACAATACGGTGCCGCCCTTTGCCGGAGAAAAGATCAACATTGGTCCGGTCTCCGAGGCCGACTCGATCGTTCGAGGTGCCGTGACCAATCGTCAGGAGTTCACCGATTGGAAGATCAGTGACCTCGTCGTGCTCGATGAGTTCGAGGGCGATGGTTCAGGCAATCAGGGAGGCGACACTTATCTCGGCAATGATGGCTTCGACAGCTCGCGCGACATCGTGGCGTTCTACGCCCGTGACGGCGGCGATCCGGTGGCGGGTGGCACGGATGAGTTCTATTTCCGCGTGGATTTCCAGGACCTCCAGCCATTCGCCGAAGAGGGGAATCTCGATCTCTATGTGCTCATCGACACCGGCAATCCCACGATCGGCGAGTATGCCCTTCCAGATGAGGTGGACACCGGCACCCAGATGAAATGGGAGGCGGTGGTCGCGGTTTACAAGTCCAACGACGGTGCGGTCTTCGTCGATACCAACCCCGCCAACAACACCACCGGCATCAATCAGGACCTGACTTCAAAAGGCGTCCAGCGTCGCGCGGCCGGTTCGCTCAATGGGTTCAAGAAGGCCTACTTCGACAGCAAGCAGGATGCGGTCGAGTTCTCGATCAGCCGCCAGGCGCTCCGCGATGCGGGATGGCTCGGAGATCCCGCTTCACTTTCGTTCCAGGTCTTCACCACGCGTGATGGCACGAAAAACAGCCCGCAGGGAGCCGGAGATCTTGGAGGTCGTAGCGACATCCGCGACACGATCTATGACGATTGGCTGGCCGAGGACTACTGGCGGGACCAAGGCTATATCTCGCAGAACAGCGAGCTGCGCACCTGGTTTTCCTACAACGGTCCGGATCGTGGCAAGCGCGCCAAGGTGATGTCGGTCATCCATGGCAACGAGCCGATCCTTCCCGGCTCACAAATCCAACTGCGGCTCAACAATGGCGCGGGTGCCGGATGTTACCGGCCTTTCGATGTCCATGACGCCTATTCTTCCAAGCTCGGCCTGCACCTCACTCCCACCCTCGCCTCGTCGCTCCAGTGGGCCTCGGTTGATCCGGCCGCTTCAAAGCCCTGGCGCGATGGTCCGGCTTTCAACCAGCGCATCGGACAACTCGCGTCCGACGGGGTCGTCGAACTCATTTCCTCGACCTATGCCGACTCACCGCTGCCTTACTTCAGCCAGGCGGCGATCAATGACAGCATCGGTCTCTCCAACACCCTGCTGCAGGGCATCTACGGGGTCGCTCCATCTTCCCGCGTCTTCTGGGTGCCCGAACGGGTGATCGACGAAGGCGTGCTGGCCAAGGTCTCCGCCGCCGGATTCAGCCATGTCTTCATCGACCAGTTCCGCCATCTATCAGGACAGTTTGGACGTTCGAGCGCGCTGCTCGACGACGGCTACCGCATCAACCAGATCAACGGCGTGAAGGCGATGGTGATCAATGATCGGGCCTCTGAGTTCCGCTTCAGGAACACGGACTCCGGGCTCGACATCAATCTCCGCCAGTTGCTTTCCCGAAAGGCCCGCAGCGGCGAGCAGCATCAGATGCTCATCCTGTCGAGCGACCTCTCCGACTTCCGCACCAAGGCGAGTGCCGATGCCTACGATGCCAACATCGCCTGGCTTGCCAGCCGTCCATGGATCGAGCTGGTCGGACCCGATCAGGTCGCTGCCGGTCAGGTGGATCTCTCGGTTCCGCCAAATGGAACTGCCGATACCTTCGCACCGGTCAATCGCGGCAGCTCGGTGGTATTCACCCGCAAGCAGGCCCCGCTGTGGCTCGATCACGCCACGCAGGGAACCTACGATCACTGGTGGTTCGGCAGCGCGCAGGAGGAAAGCCTTCGCGACAAGGTGTTCAACATCCGCCCCGGCGTACCGATCAATCGTGCAGGGGGAGCCGACAATTTCTACGGCGTCCAGCAGTTCGGCCCGGGTGGAGTCGGGATCACCCGCGATGCCTGGAACTCGGTGTCCTCGATCGGCAACACGCCGCTCGGCAGGCTCGCGCGCGGCACGTATCACAGCTCGCAGTTCCTCGCCGGTTGGCACGATGAGGACAATGGCGACCTGAGCACCTTCTCGACCGGTGACTTCATCAATGCCGACACCACCTTCGACACGCTTGCGGCATCGAGTCGGATCGCCCAGTCGCAGTCGCGCTTCGCCGCCGTTTACCAGGGAGTTCAGACATGGGCCACTTCGCCGCCTGCCACCGCCCAGGCCAATGCGCTGGATGTGGATCTCGATGGTGAAAGCGAGTTCGTCCTCTCTAACAGCCGCGTCTATGCGGTCTTCGAGGCCATTGGTGGTCGCTGCGTCGCGGCCTGGGCGCGGGATGTTTCGAATGGCCAGGTGCGCCAGGTCATTGGAAACCTGCTGTCCTTCAGTGGCACCGAGACCGAGTTTGAGGGCTCCACCAATCACGGCGCGAACGGCAGCGTCGGAGCCTACCGCACCAGCGCCTTCAAGGACTGGTGGGCCGGCAGCACCGGCGGCGCTGACACCTTTGTGAACGCTCTCTACACGGTCGCTCCCGCATCCTCCGGCACCGGTTGGCAGTTCACGAATCCGGCGGGAACGATTGTGAAAACCATCCGCCTCGAAACCGGCAGCGATTCGCTCGTCGCCTCCTATCAACTCTCCGGCGCGGTTTCGAAACTCTTCGTCCGCTTCGGCCTGAGCCCGGACCTCGATGACCTGCTCGTCTCCGGTCAGGCCCATCTGACCACGCCCGCTCTAACAGGCTCGACCGTTTCGCTCAGCAACCGCTCACCCCTCGCCACCACCACGGCCGCCGTGCAGGCGGTCTCGGGCGTGACCTCGCAATCGCTCGCCACCGACGACGAGGTCGCCGCCTTCGATACCCTCCGCCTGCGCAACCAGGCGCAGACCCAGCAGATCGAGATGGAAAGCCAGGCCTCTTCCTTTGTGATCGGGCTCTCGCTTTCCACCACCGTCCTCGATGGCGATCAGGACGGGCTGCCCGCCGATTGGGAAACAGCGAACGGACTCGATGACAACAACCCGAATGGCGCGAACGGACCGGAAGGCGATCCCGATGGCGATGGCGTCTCGAACCTCATCGAATGGCTGGT
>JAIXVN010000484.1 GCA_027483005.1 Verrucomicrobiaceae bacterium | reverse complement strand
GGAAGATCGGACAACAGACCCTGGACCTGAGTCGGAGGGGAGTGGTGATGGGCATTCTCAATGTCACGCCTGATTCATTCTCGGACGGCGGGCGGCATGATGCGGTGGACTCGGCCCTGGCCCATGCGAGGACGATGATCGGGCAGGGTGCGGAGGTCATCGACATCGGCGGGGAATCGACCCGTCCCGGTGCGGCCCCCGTTTCCTGTGAGCTTGAAATTTCAAGGACCCTCCCGGTCATCCGGGCCTTGCGCGCCGAGTGGGGCGGGCTGATTTCGGTCGACACCTGCAAGGCCCGGGTGGCCCGGGAGGCTCTCGATGGTGGTGCAGACATCGTCAATGATGTCTCAGGCCTCACGGGTGACCCGGAGATGGAGGCCGTGTGTCGGGAGTCCGGCTGCGGCGTGGTGGTGATGCACCGGCAGGGGACTCCTGAGGTGATGCAACTGGCCCCTCGTTATGACGATGTGGTGCGGGAGGTTCAGGCCTTTTTCCAGGAACGGCTGCGGACCCTCACGGCGGCCGGGATTGCCGGGGAGGCACTGTGTTTCGATCCCGGGATCGGCTTCGGAAAAACGGTGGAGCACAATCTGGAGCTGCTGCGCTCGCTCGACCGCCTCGCGCCTGCCGGGCGACCGATCCTGCTCGGAGTCTCAAGGAAATCCTTCATCGGCCGGGTGCTGGAAAGTGACCGACTGGAAGATCGTGACTGGCCGACGGTGGCGATCTCGGCAAAAGCCCGCGAGATGGGAGTGCGGCTGCACCGGGTCCATGAGGTGCGGCCGAACCTCGAGGCGGTTCGGATGATCGAGGCCATCCTCAACGGACTGTGAGGCTCAGGACTGCGGGCGCTGACTGACGGCGTAGCGGTATTTCACCACCGCATCCGTCAGGCTGGTCGCGAGGGTGTTCTGGTAGGCCTCGTTCTCGATCAGGCGGGCCTCGTAAGGATGGCTGACAAAGCCGCATTCGACGAGAATGGCGGGGTGTTGCACGCCGGTGAGGACGCTCCAGCGGGCGCGCTTGATGCCGCGATCAAAGCTGACACCGTTGCCCTTGCCCTGGATGCCCAGGCGCTGGAGAATGGAGCCATGCACGGAGGTGGCGAGGGCGATGTTGGCGGAGTCGTGCTCGTTGCCTTTGAAGTTGCTGAAATCGCTTGATTTCAGACCGCGCCCGTAGTGGGCGACGCCTTGTGGGGAGAGCGTGAATGTCTCGATCCCATGGGCGGCGCTGCTGCCGGAGTTGAAATGGATGCTGATGAACAAGGCGGGATCCTTGACGGCATTGGCGAGATCCACCCGTTCCTGAAGCGAAAGAAACACATCGCTTTTTCGGGTCAGCACGACCTTGAACCCCTTGGCTTCGAGCAGGGTCTTGAATTTACCGGCGACCTTGAGGGTGTAGCCGGCCTCGCTGCCGAAAGGATTCGTCGCTCCGGCGTCCTTGCCTCCATGGCCTGGATCGATGATGACGGTTTTGAAGTTCCCGGCGTTCTTGATGTAGTTGGGGCGGAGAACTGGATCGACCAACTTGGCGAGATCCATCCTCGAAACGCAGATTTTCGAACCGCTGACTTCGATCGGATAGCTGAAAACAAACTTCACGCTGTTCATCAGGCATTCCTGTGAGCCGACCTTGAGCGCCATCTCGACCCGTGGATTCTCCAGCTTGATGGAATCGCCGGTGCGCGTCATTTTCGCGAACTGGTAGAAGGTCTTGATGCTGTCGACCGTGACGTAATCGCGATCCTCGATCTTCACAATCTCCCAGCCCGCCTGGGCTCCGGCCCTGGGGGCGAAGAAAAGGCCAGCCAGCAGCGCCATGGCGAATCCAAGGCGGAGATAGAGAGGGCGGAAAAGGGGGGACATGTCGGATTCGGACAATTCGCTGTCGGCAGTCGGAATATCGCGAAAATCCGACGATGACAACGTGTTTCCATGGGATCGATGCCCTGTCTAGGATCTCCTCATTCGGTTCTGGACTCCGCGCTGAAGATTCCTACGCTTCGGGCATGTTGACCATCGAACCCGTCTCCTCAATCCGCTCCCGCTGGGGCGAAGGCCCGATCTGGTGGAATGGCGCGCTTTACTACGTCGATATCGAAGGCCACCAGGTCCATCGCTACGATCCGGCCAGTGGCGAGGAACGCTCCTGGAATGTCGGACAGCGGATCGGAACCGTCGTGCCTCGCGAAGCTGGCGGGCTCGTCATCGCAGGCGATCACGGGTTGTTTTTCCTCGATGAGGAGAGCGGCGAACTGTCCCCGATTGCGGACCCGGAAGCGGACAAGCCAGACAATCGCTTCAACGACGGCAAATGCTCACCTGACGGACGATTTTTCGCGGGAACCATCAGCCTGGTGAAGAAAACCGGCGATGCGCGGCTCTATCGGCTCGATCCGGATCTGAGCCTGCATGAGGCCTTCGGTCCAGTGACGAACTCGAACGGCATCGTTTGGTCGGGCGATGGGAGAACGGTTTACTACATCGACACTCCGCGCCGCGAGGTTCTGGCGTTCGACTACGAGGATGGCCAGTTGAGAAATCCCCGCACGGCGGTCTCGACAGTGGGTATCGATGCCTCGCCAGATGGCATGACGATCGATGCCGACGATCACCTTTGGGTGGCCTTCTGCCACGGAGCCTGCGTCGTTTGCTACGACCCGATTTCCGGAAATGAGCTTCGCCGGGTGGAACTGCCTTGCCTCGAAACCACCGCCTGCGCCTTTGGCGGGCCCGGATTATGCGATCTTTACGTTACGACCGGAATCCATAAGTCTGTGGTGGAGGAGCACGCTGGTCGGCTCTTTGTCGTTCGTGGGCTTGGAGTTCGGGGAACTCCGTCCTGCGCATTTAATGGATAATTTTTCTTGATACAGCAGAACTAGAAACAACCCTCCTTGCCCTCGAGTAACCCATGAAAGCAAGTCTCAGTCTCGACCTCGTCGCCGCCCTCGCGCTGGTTTCCTGCAAGGAATCCGGCAGCAATGGCAAGCTCACCATCGCCGTCATTCCGAAAGGCACCACCCATCTCTACTGGAAGTCCGTCGAAGCCGGAGCCAACAAGGCCGCCGCCGAGTTCGGGGTGAACGTGACCTTCATCGGACCACAGAAGGAGGACGACCGCTCCCAGCAGATCGATCTTGTCCGCAACCAGGCGCTCCAGTCCGATGCGATTGTCCTCGCCCCGCTCGATGCCACCGCGCTGCGCGATGCCGTCAAGGACGTGACCGACAAGGGCAAGCCCGTCGTGATCATCGACTCCGCCCTCGCGGATTCCTCTGCTTTCATCACCAGCTACGTCGCCACCGACAACCGTGAAGGCGGTCGCATCGGAGCCCGACGCCTGGCCGAGATTCTTGGCGGAAAGGGCAAGGTCGCCGTGCTCCGGTATCTTCAGGGCAGCGCCTCGACCGATCATCGTGAGGAGGGTTTCCTGGAGGAGATCAAGAAGTTCCCGGGCATCGAGGTCGTCAGTGCCGAGCAGTATGCCGGTGCCACCGCCACCCAGGCCCAGGACACCGCGACCAACCTCCTGACCCGCTTTGCCGAAGGCGATGGCCTTTCGATCCAGGGCATCTTCTGCTCGAACCAGACCAACACCTACGGCATGCTCCAGGCCCTTCGCGGCAAGAATCTTGCAGGCAAGGTGAAGTTTGTCGGCTTCGACTGCGATGCCACCTTCCTCGATGCGCTCAAGAAGGGCGAACTTCATGGCACCGTGCTTCAGGATCCGGTCAACATGGGTTACCTCGGCGTGAAGTCCGCGATCGACAAGATCAAGGGCACTGCAGTCCAGCCCGTCGTCGACACCGGAGCCACCATGGTCACTCCGGAAAACATGGCCGATGCCAAGGTCGCCGCGCTGATCAAGACCCAGGTGCAGTAAGCCCTCGCAGCCGGATTTTCCAAAACCCATCCGTGACGATGTCCCGCGACCCGCTTCCGCGTCTTCAGATGCGCGGCATCCGAAAGACCTTCGGCTCGACGATCGCGCTCGGTCGGGTGGATCTGGAAATCCTGCCCGGCGAAGTCCATGCCCTCGTCGGTGAAAACGGTGCCGGCAAGTCCACCCTGATGAAGGTGCTCTCCGGAGCCCATTCGCCGGATGAGGGCGAGATGTTCTTCAATGGCGAGCCTTACCGCCCAAGAAATCCCCTCGAAGCCCGCGCGCGTGGCGTGGGGATGATTTACCAGGAGCTCTCCATCGCGCCGCATCTCACGGTCGAGGAAAACATCGTCCTCGGCATGGAGCCGGTCATGGGGCCGTTCATTGATCGCAAGGAAATGCGTCGTCGTGCCTTGGAGGCACTCGCCCGCTTCGAGCACCCGGATCTCCGTCCCGACATGAGGGCGGGGGATCTTTCGGTTTCCGCCCAGCAGCTCATCGAGATCGGCCGTTCGCTCGCGATGGGCTGCAAGGTGCTGGTCTTCGACGAGCCCACGTCCTCGCTCGCGCAGAAGGACATCGAGCGGCTCTTTCTCCTCATCGATCGCCTCCGTGAGCAGGGCATCTCGATCATCTACATTTCCCATTTCCTTGAGGAGGTGAAACGCCTCGCCAGCCGCCTCACGGTGCTGCGTGATGGTTCAGTGGTCGGCACGCTGGATGTCGCCAGCGCCTCAACCGATGAGATCGTGTCCTTGATGGTCGGCCGCAGCGTCGAGGATCTCTATCCGCGCACCGCCCGCACCCCGGGCGAGACGATTCTGGAAATCCGCAAACTCGCCGGAGCCAGCAAGCCGGTGTCTGCCGATCTGAGCCTTCGTCGCGGCGAGGTCATCGGCATTGCGGGTCTCGTCGGATCCGGGCGTACGGAGTTTCTCCGCGCACTCTTCGGGCTCGATCACGTCCGTTCCGGTGAAATCGTGATGGCAGGAAAGTCCGGCAAGGCCTCGCCTCGCGACCGCTGGCGACAGGGCATGGGCATGCTCAGCGAAAATCGGAAAGAGGAAGGACTCGCGCTCAATCTTTCCATCGCCGACAACGTCACGCTGACTTGTCTCGAGCGTTTCGGATCGGCGGGAACGGTTTCGCCAACGAAGCAACAGGCCGCGACCCAACGCTGGATCGATCGCCTCGGCATCAAGTGCCAGGGCCCGACGCAAAAGATCGGCGCGCTTTCCGGAGGCAACCAGCAGAAGGCCGCCTTCGCCCGCTTGCTCGAACACGATGTCGACATCCTGCTGTTGGACGAGCCAACCCGTGGCATCGACATCGCCGCCAAGGCCCGCATTTACGAGGCGATCAACGAAGCCGTCACCGACCCGAAGCGGCCGCGCGCGGTGATCCTGATTTCCAGCTATCTGCCCGAGTTGTTCGGCACCTGCGATCGCATTGCCGTCATGAGCCAGGGCCGCCTGACCCGCGCCGTGCCGGTCGGAAATCTAAGACCTGAGGACGTCATGCGCGTCGCCACCGGCAAGGCCGACGACCTCCCCGGCTCTTCATCCTGAGTCTTGAATCTCCAACTCTTGAGTCTTTCCCCATGTCCATCCGTTCCATCCTCACGCTCCTCGGCCCCTTCCTCGCCCTCGTTGTGGTGTACTGCATTTTCGGTGCGATGAAGCCGGCGATGTTCACCAGCGATGTCGTGCTCAGCGTGCTCACTCAAACGGTGATCGTCGCGACTGCGGCCATTGGCATGACGCTGATCATCATTTCCGGCGGCATCGATCTCTCCGTCGGCTCGATCATCGCCATGGCCAGCGTGGCGGCGGCAACCTTCGTGACCAAGGGATACTCTCCGCTGATCGTTTTCGTCTGCACAATTGCTTTCGGAGCCATTTGTGGGATGATCAATGGTAGTCTCACCGTAGGTCTGCGCCTGCTGCCCTTTATCGTCACCCTCGGCACCATGCAGATCTTCCGCGGCGGAGCGAAGGTCTATGCAAAAGGTACTCCGGTGAACCTGCCGTTCGACGTCACAACCTACAAGGCTTGGATGGGTGGCAGCGGTCTTCCCTACGGCGTCTGGATGATGGTGGCGCTCGTCCTCGTCATGACCCTCGTGCTCCGTCTCACCCGCTTCGGCCGCTACGTGTTCGCTGTCGGCTCAAACGAGAACACCGCAACGCTCTGCGGTGTGAATGTTCCGAAGGTCAAGATCCTTGTCTACACCTTTGGCGGCGCGATGGCCGGGCTTGCGGCTGTGATGAACATGGCGAAATCCTCGCAAGGCGACCCGACCACCGCGATGGGCATGGAGCTTGACGTCATCGCTGCCGTGGTCATCGGCGGTGCCAGCCTTTCCGGTGGGGAAGGCTCCGTCCTCGGAGCGCTTATCGGTGCCTTGCTGATGACAACCATTCGCACCGGCTGCGTGCTCAACGCCATTCCAACGCCGTGGACTGAAGTCATCACCGGCGCGATCATCGTTGTCGCCGTGATCATCGATCGCCTCCGCCACCGCCGGGCCGCCTGAGCGTTCAGGCACCCACCTGCCGCAGCCACTCGGTCAGGTTGTAGTACATCGTCACCCTTGCGATCTTGCCGTCTTTGATCTGGAAAAACGCCCCGGCCGGCAGCACGTAGGTCTGGCCATTCGCTGTCGGCAGTCCCTCGTCGGTTGAAAGATATTCGCCATGCACGGTGAACTCCGCTGCCGCACGAGTGCCGTCCTCATTCGCGAAAAGAACCAGGTCCTCCAGCCGCTCACGGTAGCAGCGGTCCATCCGCGCCATGAACTCCCGGAATGCCGCCACTCCCGTCTCCGAGCCTCCCTGGTTGAGGTCGTGGACCACATCATCTGCCATCAGCGAGAAGAATGCCTCGCGGTCTCCGGTGGTGAAGGCGGAATAATAGCGATCAAGCAGTTTGATGGTGGATTCTGGGGTCATGGTGCTGTGAGCCAAGCGGTGACCCGACCGCCGGGCAAGCCGCCGTTCAGAAAAATCGTGATCCGATCCACCAACTGCAAAGGGACAGACAATATGTAGAGAAATCGATTGCCTTGGCAGTTTCAGAGGGTAGAGTGACGACATGAGGCGTTCACGCTGGCTCGCTCCCTGGAAGGATTCGCTGGAGAAACCGGCCATCTACCACTGTATTTCCCGCGTGGTGGACCGGCGGTTCGTGCTTGGCGATGAGGAGCGCGAGCAGTTCCGC
>JAIXVN010000520.1 GCA_027483005.1 Verrucomicrobiaceae bacterium | reverse complement strand
GCGGCTTTCACCCTCGATGCCAAATCGACCCGTTTCCTGCTGGTCAGCTTCGACATGGAGACTGGCAAGAAGGCCAACGCCTCGCTCACCGGCCTCGGCGTGAACTACCTGCCCGACAAGAAAGCGGTTTATGTGGCCAACATTTTCGGCATGCCGGGGATCGGCCGCATGTTCGCGATCCCGAAGATGAAGGGTTATGCCCACCGCATCATCCTCGGCGACGATGCCAACCTCCTCACGCCTTATCCTCAGCAGCCAGCCAAGGTCACGATCCTGAAGCTCGACGACGGCAAGGTCAGCAAGGTCTCTTACTGGGATCCAGCCGCAGAAGGCGTCGATGGCTTCTTGAAATGAACCGCCGCGGCGCTTTCCAAGTGCCAGCCTCGCAATGCATGGCGCTTGGGAAACCCCAAAGGCCTGGGACCGAGCCTGACGGGAAAGCGCGTTCGACTGCTTCACGAAATCATCACCGTCCCACTCGGCATCGCTCCTGACCACGCCGGTCCGCTCCTGGGCTGCCGCCTCCTCGGCCTTGCGGGCCACCTGCATGCCAACGAGTTCGGCATGGCTGGTGAAACATCTGAGACTGTGGCCCTTGAAGTCGTCGAGCGTCTCGAAGCCCTTGCTCTCCATGAACGTCAGCCGCCCATCGCAAAGATCCCTCACCTTGCCGTAGCCGGACTTCATGACGCCGGTGCAGACCTGAATGGCATCCGCCCCAAGAAGGATGAACTGAACTGCGTCGGCTCCGGTTTCCACGCCGCCAATGCTCGAAAGCCTGCGACCTTGAAGCTCCTTGCGGATCAGGCTTGACCGCCTTCGATGAGTAACCGCCGGGAGTGGAGCAGCCTTCAACGGTCGGTTCCGCACGCAGGGTTTCCAGATTCACGCCCATCACGCTCCGAATCGTGTTGATCGCACTGCCCCCTGGCAACCGGCACGGAAAGCGGCAGCGGTCGGCTCCTCGATGTGTGTGACGTTCGGCGTCATCTTTGCCCACACGGGGATCTTCGCGACACCCATGACCCACTGGCAAACCTCCCCAAGGATCCCCGCTCCGACCAACAGGCTCCCCGACGCAATCCATATCCTAACAATCGTTATCCAATCATTGTTTATCTACCATATCAATGCCACCCAACCCTCAAGGTTGATGGAAGCTGGCTTTATCCGTTCCGCTACCTCTGCGGCGATCCTCCGGACCGGACGCAGCTCAATTGGAGCCCTTGAGCATCCGCGCGGCCCGAAGTGCCCCCACGCCTCCGCGCAGCGCGTAAACGTCCTTCGTCACATCGAACTTGAGGATCTTCTCAACGACCTGATGACTCAACCCGCAGTTGCCTTCGCCACAATAAACGATGACGGCGGGAGGCTCCTCCATGAGATGATTCATGGCATCTTCCTCGAACTTGAATGCGTCCTCCGCAGGGTCGAGGCTCCAAAGGATCGATCCCGGCACGCCATCCGCCTGCCATTCCTTGCGGGATCTCGCATCCACCCAGAGGACCTTGCCGGTCCATCTTGCCATGACCTGGTCGAGGCAGATTTCGTGGGCCTTCAAGTTGGATGGATCGCAGGAAACACGGCGTTCCGGCGGTCCGGAAATGCGGAAATGGATCGCAGAAGCGGTCAGGGAGATCCCGGTCAGGACCGCCAGTTGCCCGATCAGTCTCATGGCTGGGTCTTGGCCGCTTCCGAAGGCAGGGCGCGACGGATGCTGGCGAAGGCCTGCTTGACCTTGTGGCGCTCGATCTTGCAATCCGTATCAATCCTGAAAACGCCGAGCCCGGAAACCGAGCTGTCCTTTGGAGCGATCACCAGTTCATAGCTCAGACCCTCCTTCAGGGTCTTGAGTTCAGTGGTGAAGTTATCGTTGGAGTTGGAAACCGACCGGATGTTGATCCTTTCCTCGCCCTCGACGGTAATCTTGATGGTCTGCGGGCTTGGGGGCGCGCCGACGTCCCATTTCACGGTTTTGGGCTCGATCTTGATGACTTCCGGGATGTGGGCCTTGACCAGCAGGGTGACCGAAGGGCTGCTCTCGGGATCCGCATCCAGCCAAATGGCGATCGACTTCTCGACATCCCCCGAGTAGTTGCTCATGTCGAACTTCGCCCGGATCACCCCGGCCTCGCCCGGCTGATAGACCAGCTTGCCGCCAGCGACTCCGACCGCCATGCAGGCGCATCCGGCATCGTAACGCTTGATTTCGACCGCCTTGCCCGTCTTGTTGGTGAAGGAAAAATCGGCGACGATTTCGGTGGCGTCAGCCGGGGCATTGATCGCTTTGGTGGACTCCTGGAAGTCCAGCCCGGCGGCGGAAATCGCGGCAGCGAGAATCGACCAGAGAAAGAGCGTGGTTTTCATGGGAAACTAAGAGCGTGGTTTGCCCGCAGAGGCAAGGGAAACGGAAATGATGAGCCGCCCACCCCGCCAGGCCGGGCCCAGCACATACAGGGGACGTTCAGAGGAAATCTCGGCATCGGTCTTGAGGATCTTCTTCCGGCTGAGCCAGAACTCCAGACCGAGCCTCGCAGAGGATCTGGAGGGACGGCTCTGGGCTTCGAAGCGCACCAGAACCTCGTCCGAGGCCCCGAGCGGCTGCGCCCAGTTTTCATAGCTGCGATAGAGTGGCTTGGTGTCGATCCCGATTTCCCGGTAGTGAGCAAACTTGAGCCGGGCCTCGCTTTGGAGGCGTTCGGTGACCGCCTTGGACACCGCCTTGG
Source organism: Verrucomicrobiaceae bacterium (assembly GCA_027483005.1). Classification (GTDB taxonomy): domain Bacteria; phylum Verrucomicrobiota; class Verrucomicrobiia; order Verrucomicrobiales; family Akkermansiaceae; genus Luteolibacter. Next base: position 203 of record JAIXVN010000520.1, on the reverse strand, counting down.
CTTTCTCACCCGCCGTGGCCACATCCCCATCGGTCGCGTGGATCACGCGGACGACGACGGAACCGACCACCTCCTTGCCAGGGTCCGACTCCTGCCCTTTGACCTGCATCATGACGAGCAGTCCGAGAGCGCATCCGGCGAGGAATCTCATTGGGTGACTTCCAGAACGGGCTTCTCCTGCTTGGCGGCGGTAGAGTCCGCAT
>JAIXVN010000052.1 GCA_027483005.1 Verrucomicrobiaceae bacterium | reverse complement strand
GCCGAGGGTAGGGATCAGGGTGGAATTGGAAGAGTGGGAGTCGGGCATCGGAAGGAAGTTCGGGGAGAGGATGCAGGGCCAGGGGGGATGGGGCAAGATTGTTGGGTTGTGGTCTCAGTTCATGACTCCAACCCGCATGGAGGGCGGCCATGGGAGTTGCATCCAAGTAGCGGTTCGACTAAGGGTTCCTTGAGGATGAAAGCGACCTACGAATCCATCATGAGTGCGGCGATGCAGCTCGATCCGATCGAGCGATGCCGGGTCGCGACGGGTCTTTGGGAGTCTGTTGACGGCCCGGCGGTCGAGTTGGAAAGAGATGCGCTCGAAGATCTGCTGAATCAGCGCGAGAAGGAGCTGGACGAGGATCCTTCATCGGAGCTCAGCGAGGAGGCGTTCATGTCGCATTTCAACGCGCGTCGGGTTTCGTGAGGCTGAGCTTTCATCAAACCGTGCGGCAGGAGGTCGAGGATGCTTGTCAGTGGTATGATGAGCGGAAGAGTGGCCTCGGGAATGAGTTTTTCCAGGAACTGGAAAAGGTCCTCAAGTTAATCTCTGCCAATCCCACGGCGTTTCCGCTGGCTCCGATGGGGCGACGACGGGCTCAGCTAAAGCGTTTTCCCTATGGAGTCAGCTACAGGGTAATGGACGATCGAGTCCGAATTTTGGCCGTTCATCACGTGAAGCGGCATCCGTCCTACGGCTCGGGGAGAAAATGAACGGCCCTTCGGCCTTTTGCCGCTTTCCGGCGCATCCGGCGTTGCATTTTTCGGGCGCTGCCTTCATTTCCCTGCGTCCATCCAACGCACACGCGATCCCATGAGCACCAAGACCCTGCGAATTGCACTCGGCGCCGACCACGGCGGAGTTGAACTGAAGGAAGCCGTCGCCGCCGCCCTGAAGGCCGCCGGCCACGAGGTCACGGACTACGGGACGCATGGCACGGAGTCCGTCGATTACGCCGACTACGCCAACCTTGTGGCGCGCGGCGTTTCGGATGGCACGCAGGATTTCGGAATCCTCGCCTGCACCTCGGGCGTGGGCATGTGCATCGCGGCGAACCGCCACCACCACGTCCGCGCGGCCAATGTGCGGACGGTTTCCGAGGCGACGATCACCCGCCAACACAACGACTCGAACGTGCTCTGTCTCTCGGGAAATGTGACGGATGTCCCGACAGCGGTCGCGATGGCCGAGGCCTTCCTTTCCACGGCCTTCGAAGGCGGTCGCCACGAGCGTCGCGTCTGCAAGTCCTCCGGCAGCCGCATTGCCGAGACCGACCCCGCCGTTTATGACGCGATCTTCGCCGAGGAGCGTCGCCAGCGGAACAACATCGAGCTGATCGCTTCGGAAAACTTCGCCTCGCCGGCCGTGATGGAGGCCCAGGGGTCGCTGCTCACCAACAAGTATGCCGAGGGCTATCCCGGCCGCCGCTGGTATGGCGGTTGTGAAAATGTCGATGTCGTCGAGCAGCTTGCGATCGATCGCGCCAAGGAGCTTTTCGGAGCCGAGCACGCCAACGTCCAGCCGCACTCCGGCTCGCAGGCGAACACGGCGGTCTATTTCTCGGTGCTGAAGCCCGGCGACAAGATCTTCACGATGGACCTGGCCCATGGCGGCCACCTCACGCACGGCCACAAGGCGAATTTCTCCGGTCGCTTCTACGATGTGACCCACTACGGTGTCTCGCCGGACGACGAGCACATCGACTACGCCCAGCTGGAAAAGACCGCCCGCGAGCTGAAGCCGGCGCTCATCACCGTCGGGGCCTCGGCCTACTCCCGGGTGATCGATTTCGAACGCATGGGCAAGCTGGCCCGTGAGGTCGGGGCGTATCTTTTCGTCGACATGGCGCACATCGCCGGACTCGTCGCCGCCGGCGTCCATCCGAACCCGGTGCCGCACGCCGACTTCGTCACCTCGACCACCCACAAGTCCCTCCGTGGACCGCGCGGCGGGATCATTCTCTGCAAGGAGGAGTTCGCGAAAAAGATCGACGCCCAGGTGTTCCCGGGCATCCAGGGCGGTCCGTTGATGCACGTCATCGCCGCCAAGGCCATCTGCTTCGGCGAGGCGCTGAAGCCGGAGTTCAAGGACTACTCGGCCCAGGTCGTGAAGAACGCCCAGGCGATGGCGAAGCGTCTCTCCGAGCACGGTTTCCGCATCGTTTCCGGCGGCACTGACAACCACGTCATGCTGGTGGACCTGCGGACCAAGAATCTCAACGGCACCGAGGCCTCGCACGCGCTCGACGAAGCCGGCATCACCGTCAACAAGAACGGCATCCCCTTCGACACCGGCACGCCGATGAAGCCCAGCGGCATCCGCATCGGCACGCCCGCCGTCACCACCCGCGGCATGAAGGAAGCGGACATCGCCATCGTGGCGGACTTCATCCACGAAGCCCTTTCCACCCCGAACGACACCGCCAAGCTCCACGCCATCCGCGAGCGCGTCTTCGCCTTCAACCGGGCGTTCCCGCTGCCGTGGTGAGGATCTTCACGCAGAGACGCTGAGGCGCAGAGAAAGTCATGGATATTGAGGAAAACAGGATTTCGAAGGAGATCTTGGATGCCTGTATCCTGATCCATCGCGAGCTGGGACCTGGGCTTCTGGAAAGCGTCTATGAGGTGCTTCTGGAGGATGAACTGGTCCGTCGGGGTTTTCGCGTTACGAGGCAAACTGAGATTCCAATCACTTGGCGCGGCAAACGCTTCATCAAGGGGTTCGAGGCTGACCTGATCATCGATAAAAAGGTGATCATTGAGCTGAAATCGGTCGAAAAGCTCCACCCGGTTCACTTCAAGCAGACCCTCACCTACCTGCGCCTTCTGAACCTCCGTCTCGGACTCCTGATCAATTTCGGCGAATGCTACCTCAAGAACGGCTTTCATCGGGTGGTCAATGGGCTCGAATAAGTCCACCCTCTCATTTTTTTCGCGCAAAGTCGCAAAGCCCCAGAGGTTTGAAGTTCAAATCATCCAACCATCTTTCCACTCCGCGTCTCCGCGCCTCAGCGTGAAACCCTTCATCAATCTCCCCAAACACCATCCCACGAATGGCTGCCATGAACAGGATTCGTCGGACTCCATTCTAATTCCCTTTGCCTCCCGGGGCATACGGGTTGAAATCCCCCTGCGCGCATGACCAATCCTTTCCGCGAAGACCTCGTTTCCCGTTCCCGCCCCGAGTCCTGCACGGTGGTGATCTTCGGTG
>JAIXVN010000394.1 GCA_027483005.1 Verrucomicrobiaceae bacterium | reverse complement strand
GGAAGCGATTGGCGGCGGAAACAAAGGCAACGGCAAGAAGGCCCGCGAAGGCCTGGTGCGGGCTTGTTTGAGCCAACGTGGCGCGGGTTTCGAAGCCGAGAAATGGAAGGACGCGGCCAGAGTTTACCGCCAGATGCTGGGCCTGGCGCTGCAGCGCAAAAGCGGCGAGGCGGATCCAACAGCCGCGAAGCAAGTACTCAAAGCCAAGGTCAAAGGCGAACTGGAAGCTGCCCCACAAGTCAACGGTACGGTGCTGCCCGAGTTGAGCATGGCCGCGATGCTTCGTTGCAAGGTCCGCTACTTCACGGACGGCGCGGTCATCGGCAGCAAGGCCTTCGTGAACGAGGCCTTTACCGCCTCACGTGAACGCTTCAGTGAGAGGCGTAGAAATGGAGCCCGCCGGATGAAGGGCAGTGCGGCTGCTGCCGCCACGATCCTTTGGAGCATGCGTGATCTCCGAGTGGGTGTTTCCTGACTTGAGACGCCTCACGGACACCGATCGTCACCCTAACGGGCTGATTTTTGTGTCAAACGACAATCTGCAGGCCCGAGCATGGCGTTCGAAGAATCTCCCGCGCTCCGAGGATAAGTCGGGCACGACAGGGCAAGGGACTTTTAGGCTCCTTGAAAAGCGATCGTGCAACGGTCAAGGATGAATGCGAACCGCTGTTAGATCAGCCGCCGCTCGAGAAGTTTCGCCTTGAGCGGATCGCTGGCCTGCAGGTGGGCGATGCCGATGGCAAGGGCATCCGCGGCATCATGCGGGGGCGTCTCATTCAGGCCCAGAAGCGCCCTGACCATGAAGGCGACCTGGTTCTTGTCGGCGTTTCCATTGCCTACCACAGCTGACTTCACCTTCTTTGGAGCATATTCATAAACGTTCAATCCGCGCTCGGCGGCAGCGATGAGGGCTGCGGCGCGGGCAGCTCCCATGCTGATGGCGGTGCGGTGGGACTGGACGTAGATGATGCCTTCCACGGCAACCTCATCCGGCTGATACTGCTCGATGATATGACCGAGGTGGGTCCTAACAGCTGCGAGCGCGGCGGACTGCGGCAGGCGGTCGGGAATGCGGATGACGTCGTAGGTGACTGCCTTCAGGGTGCGCGCATCGCCCTCGATCACGGCATAGCCGGTGTTGCGGATGGCTGGATCGATGGCGAGGACACGCATAATGGATTCTGAACTCAATCAACCATGGGCATCACATCGACGCCGACGGACAAGCGCTGGCCACCCGCACCCAGGGTCACGCCGCGCAGTGGACTGACATCGGAGAAGTCGCGCCCCCAGGCGACTGTGATGTGGCGTTGGGCGGGAAAGATGCCGTTGGTGGGGTCGGCGTCGATCCAGCCGTGCTTGTCTCCGCAGAACAGGGAGATCCACGCGTGAGAGGCGTCGGCTCCGGTGAGCTTCGGTTTTCCAGGAGGAGGAAGGGTTTCCAGATAGCCGCTGATGTAGCGGGCGGGCAGGCCGATCGATCGAATGCAGGCGAGCATCAGGTGGGCGAAATCCTGGCAAACTCCGGCCCGATTCCGCAGCACATCGTGCACCGGAGTGGCCACGTCGGTGGCGCGGGTGTCGAAACGGAACTCGCGGAAGATGCGCCTCATGAGCGCTTCGAGTGCGGCGAGGATCGGTCGGCCCGGAGGGAAATCCGGCAGGGCATACTCGGCGAATTCGCGGGCCACCGGGACCATCGGCGAAGCAAAGCGGAACTCGCCGGCGGCGGAGGAGGGAGTCAGCATTGGAGCCTGGCAGGCATCGCGCACGGTCTCCCAAGCTGGGGTGGCGGCAGGATCCGGAAGTTCGCTAGGCATGACTTCGACGAAGCTGCGCGCGATGACATCGAGTTCGGTGTGACGGCCTTCAATTTCAAAGTAAGTGGTCACATTTCCGAAGGCATCCGAGTGCACGCTGCGTCCGACCGGTTGAGGGGTGATCTGCAACTCATGCCAAGGACAGCGCTGGGTGGGCAACGGGCGCGGGGCGAGGTGGGCCAGATGGTGCGAGACGGTGACCGCCCCCTCATAGAGGTAGCGGGTGCGATGCACGATCTGGTATTGAACGGAAGCAGACATGACTGTCAGTAAACCCTTCGGACGGAGTGGCTGAAGTAGTGCTGAGTGAGAAGATCGGAAAGCTGCTCGAAGGCGGCAGCCCGCTTTTCGAATCCCGCACGATCCGGAAGTGTTAGAGCGGATGGCGGTGCTTCCACGAGCGAGGCGACATGCTCCCGGATCTTCGGCATGAGCCCGAAATCCCGTTCTCCGGGGAGCATTTCGCACTGCTTCGAAAGAATTTCCGCCTGCGACATCACGCCGCGCGGGTTGGTGGAGTCGAAGAGCAGCAGTTCGACCACCGCGTCCCACCTTGGGCGTGAAAAATGGCGACGGCGGTAGGTCATCACGCTGTCGCAGGTCTCCAGCAGGGGATCGAGGGCGGGCACTTCGTCGGCCTGGGTGTCCGGGGTGGATTCAAGCAGGGAAAGAACCCCGAGGGAGCGCTCGATGCGGCGACCGATCTCCAGAAAGCGCCAACCGTGGCCGCGGGTCATGTTTTCCGCCTGCATGCCGGAGAAGGCGGCGAGGTGGAGGACCAGCGAGTCGAGGATCTGAAGCTGGCTGGTGACGGTGGGATTGGACGAGCCGGGTTGAAGGAGATTCTCCAGCCGATTGAAGACTCGCCAGGTGTCGTCCGACAAGCGGTCGCGGGCGGAGGCCGCATTCCAGAGGAGGGAACGGATCAGTGAGGGCAGAGCCTTTGGATACTTGGCGTCGTGAATCAAGCGGGCCAGCATCATCACTGGAAGCCGCCCGACCTGGGGGCCATCATCCTGCAGGATCTTCATCTGTCGCAGAATCGAGAAACAGGCGTCGCGCTGGTTGCGACGGATGGGCGAAAGTTCACCTCCGAGCCGACGCAAGGTGGTGCGCAGCAGGCGGGTCCGCAGCTCGATCCGCTCCGCATAGCGGCCGACCCAGAACAGCTGCTCGGCCATGCGACTGGGAACCTCCGAAGCCAGGGGATCGCGGGTGACGGCCGGTTGACTTAGCCGGATGACGGGCTCGATCGCGTGGTCTGCGGAGTTGTCCGTGACCCAGACGTCCTTGGAGACCTGCCCGGTTTCCTGTGAACCCTCGGCCAGCCCGCCATCCTGAACGACCATCGCCAGTCCGCCTGGGAGGATCGACGATCCAGTTCCGGTCTGAAGGCAGAAGGCCCTCCAGATCACGCTGCGGGAGCGGATGGTCTGGCCTTCGAGAGAGGGGGTGATGCTTGGTTTGATCTCGCGTTGGACCACGAAGTCATGAGGACGCGCTTCAAGGGTGGCGGTCCATTGGGCCCGCTCGGCGATGCTCATCTGGCTTCCACGAACCGGGCGGCCGGAGGTGAATGCCGGATGAATCACGTAATGCCGGAGATCGTTGACCACCTGCTGACGGATCTTGGATTGACCGAGCCACCAGGTTTCCACAAAGGGCAGTTTGAGGTCTTCCCCGAACCATTTCCTACAGACTCCGCGCAGGAACGGCATCAGGGCCAGGGTGCCGCCAAAGCCAGAGCCCGGAGCGTTGGCGAGGGCCACATTTCCCGAGCGCCAGGCCTCGGTCAAACCGGGGACACCGCTTCCACCATGGGTCCAGAATTCAAGGGGGTCGATCGCATCGGTATCCAGTCGGCAGGCCAGCACATCGATGCGCCGCAGTCCGGAAAGGGTCTTCAGGAAAAGCCGACGCTCGCGGACTGTTAGATCCGCCGGCTCGACCAGCGGAATCCCGAGAACACGAGCCTTGTAGGCATGTTCAAAGTACGATGGATCCCGGAATCCGGGCGTCAGCAGCACCACGTTCGGCAGGTTCACATGTCCGGCTGCCAGGCTGCGGAAGGTTTCCCGCTCCAACTCGAAGAACGGCGCGAGATTGGCAACCCGGCAATCCTCGAATTCACCGGGCAGCACGCTGGCGGTGACGCTCCGGTTCTCAAGTGTCTGGCCCTGTCCTCCGGGAG
>JAIXVN010000561.1 GCA_027483005.1 Verrucomicrobiaceae bacterium | reverse complement strand
TTTCGAAGCGAGCTTTCCGGCGTCATGTCCTTTGCCAGCACGCCGACAATGGCGATGAGGGCGAGGATGACGACGCCGAACGCAATCCAGCGGCCGGTGAGTGATCGTTCAGGCGGAGGTGTCATGGCGGAAACGGGAACGGATGAAGAGAACGAGCTTGAGACCGAACTGGAGCGTGAGTCCGACGACCACGACCCAGAGACTGTACTCCGGCCACTTGTCGGCGGGGTTTTTCACGACCTCGAAGACCGAGTAGAGCTTCTGCCCTGGACCGGCGCCGGGAGGCCCGTAGCTGGCCTGGAAAAAGGTCAGGCCCTCATAGCGCAGGGGCTCGTTCATCTGGATGGTGGCGTTCGCCTTCTGGCCGTTCTCAGTGCGGGTCACCTGGCTGATGAACTTCTTGGGACGGGTGGTGCCGTCATAGAACTCGGCGGTGAACTTGTTCAGGGTGAGATCGAAGGGCATCACCCAGAGGCGCTTCCGCATGTCGAGGGTGAAGATCCGATTGCCGTGGCGGAGCGTGAAAGGGTGGAAACTGGCTCCCGCGAGAATGATCCGATCGCCACGGGTGCCATCGCGTTCGACGACCTTCGCGTAGCAGCCAGCGGTATTGGCCTCTGCAGTCTTCTCGCCGGGCTTGCTCTGAAGGTAATAGCCATCCGCCATCAGCTCGCCGTTCTCAGGGGCGCGCTCGGTGGCGGCGATCGGCTGGGCGTTTTCCAGGTAGCCGCCGATTTCGAGATCGAAGGGCAGATTGGGAAAGCGGAACAGCCGGGAGCTGGTCTCGAGGTCCTCGATCTGGGCCCCGCGGATCACGTGGATGGCGGTGGGCTTGTTGTCGAGGATCTCGGCGACCTCGACGACGTATTCGAAGTAGTCCTCCGCGACATTGGAGGTCTCTCCTTCCCCGACGGCGAGATTGCCGCGTTCCGAAAAATGGTGGGTCACGCCACCGCCGATCAGGAGGATGATGATGCCGGAGTGCGAGATGATGTTCGGAATCTGCTTCAGCCCCTTGCGGATGCGGAGGATGCCGCCGAGGGCGAGGTTGAGGGTGAGCAACGCACAGACCCAGTAGCCGCCGGGCAGCGGGACGGGGACCGTCTTGCCGTTGATCTCAGGCAGGATGAACGGGGCTTTCCAATCGAAGTACTTGTTGAGCGTGGCGTAGAGCCCGCTGTCGCGCTGCTCGAGGGTGGCCAGCCAGGTCAGGATGCCCAGCAAGAGCAGCAAGACCGTGGCGAGGCCGAAGCCGGACAGCCAGTCGAAGAATCGACGGGCATACGAGGCGGGAGCCTTGGGAGAACTCTGGGAAGGTGAGGACATGGTCACTGGGCGAGGGTCAGGCTCTTGGAGTAGGCTTCGAGGGTGGCCTTGGCGGTGGCGACCTCGGCTTTCGGGCCAACCATTTTCACGGTCAGGATGCGACCGCCGAAGTCCGCGACCACCCCGGCCAGCGCGTAGCCGGATCGGGCGGGAGCGCCCATGCCGCCGGCGTAGTCGCCCTCGGCCTCGACCCACACTCCCGGTTCGCCGGCGATCGATACGCTGCGCAGTTCGGCGAGCCCCTTCTCATCGAGCTTCGTCGCATTGAACTGCCCCAGCCAGCGGTTGACGTTGTCGAGGACCGAGCCGGAGGAAACCGAGACCCAGACCTCGCCGAGCCCGCTTTCCCCGAAGCGATAGTTGAGCAGGCGGATCTGCGTGGCGGGCATGGCGAGCCAGCCTTCAGGCGTCTCGGCCTTCACCGGACTCGGCTTGGCATCGCGGAAGCGCTGGTCGCTGGTGGCGAAAAGCTTGGGCGCGGCATCCTTGCTGGTGAGCACCCGGGTTTCGGTCACGGTGACCTCCGCCGGAGGTTTCCGGCACGAGGAGATCGGGATCAGAGCGATCAGTACCAGAACAGCCGGGCTTTTCATCGCCGGGGCGATAGTCCCGCAATACAGGCCGCGCAAGGGGAAATCGGTAAGCTTCATGGGAGGTCAGTGAGGAGGAAGTCTGTGGTGGGTGAGGCTTGCGGACTGGGCTGGTGGCCCCTAGAAGCAGCCGTGGAGCCGATCCGATACTTCAACCGCCAGAGCGGAAACATCGAAACCGAACAGGTGTATGGCGAGGCCTTTCTCCGCTGGGCGTATGGCACCCCCCTCGGCCGGGCGACCCTCCATACGTTGGTGAAGCGCCCGTTTTTCTCAAAGTTCTACGGCTGGAGGATGGACCGTCCTGCCTCGGCGGCCCGGATCGCGGCCTTCATCCGTGACTATGGCATGAAGGTGGAGGACTTCGCGGACGATCCGGCCACGTTCCGGAGCTTCAATGAATTCTTCTACCGCAAGCTGAAACCGGATGCCCGCCCGATCGACAGGGATCCGGATTCGGTGGTCTTCCCGGCGGATGGCCGCCACCTCGGCTTTCAGAAGGCCTCCGCCATCGAGAGCTTCTTTGTGAAGGGGCAGCGCTTCGACCTGGCCGCCCTGCTCGGTTCGAAAGAACTGGCCGCGAGGTATGCGGATGGCGCGCTGGTGCTTTCCCGGCTTTGTCCGGTGGATTACCACCGCTTTCATTTTCCCGTCGCCGGGGTGCCCTCGGCCACCGAGGTGATCAATGGACCGCTGTTCTCCGTCTCCCCGATCGCCCTGCGTCAGAACCTGAACTACCTCTGGGAAAACAAGCGGACGATCACCTGCGTGGAGACCCCCAAGTTCGGCAAGGTCCTTGTCCTCGAAATCGGAGCCACCTGTGTCGGCTCGATCCACCAGACTTTCACGCCCAACAAGCTCGTCCAGAAAGGCGCGGAAAAAGGCTACTTCGCCTTCGGAGGCTCCTCGACCATCACCGTCTTCGAGCCCGGACGGATCAAGCTCTGCGAGGACCTGGTGGAGCAGTCCTCCCGGCAATGTGAACTCTATGCCCTGATGGGCAGCTGCATGGGGGTGGCCTGAACGCCTTCAACTGAATCATCGGAGTTCTCCGGCCGCCATGGATCCGGGCTCCAGCTACCGGGCGCCATCCCGGTCATCCAACAACGCCGCAAGCAACTCACTGACCGGCACGCTGGCGATGACCGTGAACTTGTCGCTCATCGCGTAGGGCAGGATGAGCTTGTCGCCATGGATCAGGGACCCGCAGCTATACACGACATTCGGCACGTAGCCCTCCCGCTCGATGCCTTCCGGTGAAAGCAAGGGCTCTTTGAGACGGCCGATGACGCGCGTCGGATCGTTCAGATCCAACAGCACGGCACCGATGCAGTACTTCCGCATCGGTCCGACGCCGTGGGTGATGACCAGCCAGCCCGCTTCCGTCTCGATCGGCGAGCCGCAGTTTCCCACCTTCACGGATTCCCAGACCTCGGCAGGCCGCATGAGGATCTGCGGATCGCTCCAGTAGTGGATGTTGTCCGAGAACATGATGAAGATGTTTTCATCGTCCTGCCTGGAAAGCATGACATATCTTCCATTGATCTTCCTGGGAAAGAGCGCCATGCCCTTGTTCTGCACGGCGCTGCCGTTGAGCGTGAGGATGCGGAAGTTGAGGAAATCCTGGGTCTCGATGAGCTGCGGCAGGATGGCGCGACCGTTGTAGGCGGTGTAGGTGGCGTGGTACATCACCGATCCATCCTCCTCGACGAAGCGGACAAAGCGCGCGTCCTCGATGCCGTTGCTCTCATTCGGCGAGACGGGAAAAATGATGCGCTCGCTCATGCCGAGCTTCGAGCAGAACCGCAGTTCGTAATTCGAATCGGCGAGCCACTGGACGCAGTCGAGGGTGCGTTTCAGTTCATGGGTCCCGGGATGATTCTCGTGGCGGACCGTTCCCACGCTCTTGTCGAGATCGAGCCGGGTGAAGTCCTTGCCGAGCGGGGCCATCACCGCGTTGACGAACTCGTTGTCGAAGCCCATCTCGTGGAACTTGAGGATGAAGCTTTTCTTCCGATAACTCGGATTGGGCACGATTTCCGGAACCGTCACATATCTCGAAACCGGATCGAGCAGGATATGGCCCTCCGCCGCGATGACGCCAGAACGGAACTCGATCGAGGAAATGTGCCCCTCACCGGTGGCGCGCAGGCTCATGATGAACCGCAGGCCGCCGGGCTCCACGCCGGACTGGTCCGGATGCGGGACGATCGAGGGATTGAACAGCGCGGCGGATTCCAGCGAGTATTCTCCGGAAAACAGCGCCCCGATCAACAGCTCGCGCGGCCTGGAAAGCGGGCGCTGGGTGAAGATATGCGGTTTCGCCATCGAGTAGTGGGAGAGCAACAAGGCCTCGATGTCGTAGTGCCTCGCCTCGAACTCGATGTGGACCTGGGCAAGTTCGACCAGGACCTCCTCCTCGGTCAGTTCCAACGCGCGACCCAGAATGGCGATCACACGATTGGTGTTGGCTGGGATGAAAGGGCGGATGATGACACGGGAGCTGTCCGGAAGCAGCATGATCTCGTGACGGCGAAGATGGATGGAACTCATGAAGACGTTGTGGGGACGGAGGGATGTTCGGCCTGGTTCATTTCCGCGAGGGCCAGCTGGAAGGCCAGGGACGACTCGGCTCCCTGGTTCGAGTTGACCCGGTCCTCATGCAGCCCGTCGCCGCAGCCACCACTGGCGGAGTCGTAGAGCGGCAGGCCGAGATCATTGCGACCGAGGAACCACTCGAAGGCGCGCTTCGCCTCGCCGGACCAGAACGGATCCCCGGTGACGCGAAAGGCATCGAGGCAGGCGGAAACCATGGCCTGGGCCTCGACCGGTTGCTGGTCGAAGTCGGCGCGGGCACCATCCTTCATGTAGAAGCCATTGCTGCCGATCGGTCGGAAATGTCCGGCCTGGGTGCGTTGGATCGAGGCCAGCCAGCGCAGCGATTTCAGCCCGATCTCCAGGGCCTGGTCGTCGGGAGAATCGGCTCCGCTGAGAATGAGCGCCTGGCAGAGCCGCGCGTTGTCGTAGGTGGCGGAGGTCTCGAACCACGGCCAGTCCTCGGTGGCGCAGTGCTTCCAGAGTTCCACCAGCCTGTGGGTGAAGAAATCACGAGCGGCCAGCACCTTGGCCTTTTCCGGAAACTCGCGGAGATACTCGTGGATCCCCAACAACGTGAAGGCCCAGGCCCGCGGCGAGGTGAAGTGATCCACGGTGGGAAGACCGAGCTCGAAGAGATGCACGGAAAGCAGGCGATGGCCGCTGTTTCGCGATCGACCCGACCCGACCCCGAGGGCCCAGAGCGCGCGGGCATGACTGTCCTCACTTCCGGATTCCTCCAGCCAGTGACGGCCATGGCTCATGAAGTTGCGGAACCGGGCGGTGTCGCGATTCAAGGCCGCGGCGAGCAGGCTGAGATAGGAGGTCGAGAGCTGATCGAGGCTGAGCGAGTGTGGAGCACCACCGCTTTCATCCAACAGGTTGCAGAGGATGAAGGCGCGGGCGTTGTCGTCGGTGCAGTAGCCTTCGTGGAAATTCGGCACGTTGAAAATGGCGTGCTGGAAGATGCCGGTGCCATCGCTCATCCGGACAATGTGATCGAGCCGCTGTGGCGGAAGATTGTAGGGGCGGCTGCCGAGGGTCCACCCGGCAAAGGCGGTGCGGGGCTTCGAGCGACGATCCGCGCGGGCATGTTCGAAGGATTCGAGATAGCGTGACGCGACAGAGGGCCAGATCATTTCCCGGCCGAGCCGATGGGCCTCGAGGCGGGTCCGTTTCATCAACCCGTCATCATCGAGATAGAGGCAG
>JAIXVN010000318.1 GCA_027483005.1 Verrucomicrobiaceae bacterium | reverse complement strand
TCACGCTCGCCAACGTCGTCGATCCCGTCGAGGGCGATGCGAGCGGCACCTTCCGGCTGACCCGCACCGGTGACACGACGAATGCGCTGACGGTCCTGGTTTCCCCGGTCGGGGGAACGGCCACGAGAACGACCGACTATTCGTTCTCCACCGGTTACACCGCTTCGGGCTCGTTCTTTTCCTTCACGATTCCGGCAGGGGCCTCGACCCTCGACATCACGGTGGCTCCGGTCAATGACACGACTGTGGAAGGTCCGGAAACGATCACCCTCCAATTGGCTTCCGCCGCCGGATACCTTTCCGGATCTGGAAACGCGGTGGTGATGACGATTGGCGACAACGATACCAGTCTCCCGCTGGTGGGCGTGACTGCACCGGATCCCTATGCGGTCGAGGGCGGCAGCGATACCGGTAACTTCACCTTCACCCGGACCGGAAGCACCGCTGCCGCCTTGAGCCTGACTGTCGCCTGGACAGGCACTGCGACCAACGGGACGGATTTCACCACCCTGCCCACCACCGTCACCTTTCCCGCGAATGCGGCTTCGACGACCTTGACGGTCAGTCCACTCAATGATGCGGCGGCCGAAGTGCCCGAGACCATCATCGCCACGATCAGCGCGAACAACTCGGTCTATCTGAGGAACTCTTCCGCGACGACCTCGACCGTCACTCTAACAGACGACGACACGCCACAGGTCACGGTGAGCGTTCCGGATTCCTCCGCCTCGGAGAATGGTCCGGATAGCGGCGTGTTCCTCCTCACCCGCAGCGGGCCAACGACCTCGGCGCTGAAGGTTTACTATGGCCTGTCAGGCACAGCGCTTCATGGCACCGACTACGCGATGCTCAACGGCGAGGTCACCATTCCCGCCGGGGCCTCATCGGCACCCGTGGTCATTCTTCCGATCGATGACGACATTGCGGAAGCCCCTGAGAATGTCAGTCTGGCGGTCACCACCTTCGACAATGCCTACAGTGTGGGCGCGTCCTATCAGGCAACAGTGACGATCAACGACAACTCGGACCAGCCGCTTGTCGCGGTGCGGGCGGGGACGGCGGGCGTCGAAGGATCGACCAACGCCACCCTGATTTTCCGGGCCATCGGCAATTCGGCTGGAGACGTCACGGTCAACTACGCGGTTTCCGGAACTGCCACAGCTGGCAGCGATTACACCGCCCTTTCCGGATCGGTCTCGATTCCCGCGAATGGAACCAATGACGTGACGGTGACCGTTCCCGTGACAGACGATTCGAGTTTCGAACCGGCTGAGACGATCAAGGTCACGATCACCCCTTCGGTCAACTACCGTGTCTACAACGATGGCACGGCCGAGGCGGTGATCCGGGACAACGAGGGAGGCACCGAGCGGGTATCGGTTTCCGCCTACAATGATTCACCTGCCGAGGCTTCTTCCGTGCAGGGTCGTTTCTATCTCTCCCGCACCGGAACCGTGGGAGCGCTCACGGTGAACTATGCCCTATCAGGCACGGCCACCACTGCCACCGACTACACCGGTCTCAGTGGCACGGCGGTCATTCCGGACGGGCAGTCAGGTGTCAATGTGACCTTGGTGCCGCTCGATGATTCGACAGTCGAGGGCAGCGAGTCGGTCACCGTCACGGTTTCCTCCGGAACTGGATACAGTCCGGACCGGCCTTCTTCCGCCACACTGTTCATTGCGGACAACGAGACTTCGACGGTCACGGTCGGCTTCCAGGCACTGGCATCGGCGCACGGTGAGGCCCCTGGAGCTCTTGGCGAGTATCGCGACATCCCGGTGGTGCTTTCCGCCGCTTCGGCGAGTACCATCTCCGTTTCCTACACGGGTGGTGGCGGCACGGCGATGGGGGATGATGTCGATTGGGCCTTTGCCGATGCCTCGGCAGGCAATGCTGCGATCCCCGGCGGGACCCTGACCTTCGCGCCCGGCGTGACGACCCAGAACATCCGGGTCCGCATCAAGAATGACCTGGTCCGCGAGCCCAACGAGTCGGCGGTGCTGCGTCTGGTGAATCCCGCCGGGGCCAGCTTCACCACGTCAAGAAGCCAGCACAACCTCTTCATCTACGACGAGATTCCGGCGGGATTGGTGACCGAGGAACGATGGAATGCGACCAACGTTTACACCAACAATACCTGGGACACGGTCGCTCCGGACTACACCGGTTTCCTCACCAGTTTCACTCCGGACCAGAACGCGGCCAACGTCTTTTCGCGGCGTCTAACAGGTTTGATCACCGCTCCGACGACGGGTGCCTACATCTTCTGGATCGCCTCGGACGACGCCTCGCGGCTTTTCGTCAGCACGGACGCCACCGCCGCCAACAAGGTCCAGAGGGCAAGCCTCGGGTCCGCCACGTCCTTCCAGAACTGGACGGCGAATTCCTCGCAGCAGTCCATTTCCCTCAACCTCACGGCGGGTCAGTCCTACTATGTGGAAGTCCAGCACCAGGAAACCGGTGGCAGTGACCATGTCTCCGTCGCCTGGCAGGGCCCTGGCTTCAGCCGCACGCCGATCCTGACCCCAGTCCCTGACAATGCGCCGAGATATGTCCGCTTTGCGGTGGACTCGAGCACCTGCCTGGAAACGGATGCGTCCGCTCCCATGCTGATGGCGGTTCTGGACCGTCCGGCTGGAGCCACGCCGGTCACCGTCAACTACACGACCTCAGGCACCGCCAGTTCCGGGACCGATTACACGCTTGCGCCAGGCACGCTGACCTTCAATTCCGGTGAGCAGTTCAAGCTTCTTCCCCTCACCTTCGTGGCGGACTCCGTGGGAGAGGCGCCCGAGAGCCTCATTGTTTCGATCTCATCTCCGGTGGGGGCGGCTGTTTCCTCTCCCTCCAGCCATCTGCTCACCTTGATCGACCCTGGTATGCCTGTGGTCAACACGGTCTTCGCGTCTGCGACCTCCAGCCAGACGGTTGGCACCGTGATTGCGACCAGCACCGCGACGGTCGCCTCGCCGCGTGTGGTTTCCTCGTGGGCCATCATTGCCGGAAATCCAAACAATGCCTTCGCCATCAACAGCGCCGGTCAGGTCACCCTGGCCTTTCCCGGAAGTCTGCCGAATCCCGGAAACGTGCAGCTCGTGGTGCGGGCGACCGATGATCTGGGATCCTCCGGTGACGGGGCGGTCAACATTGTCTGCAATCCTCCATCGGGCCAGGCTGTCGCCGAACAACGTTGGAGCGGCACCACCGCTTACAATGACGAAGACTGGAGCGGCACTGC
>JAIXVN010000490.1 GCA_027483005.1 Verrucomicrobiaceae bacterium | reverse complement strand
GGTGGAACGGAAACTGGGCATCTCGATCCTGCTTCACCTCAATGCCCACGGTCAGGTCCAGGAATGGCGGAACAATTTCGACTTCGATCCGCTCGTGAGGATCGAGGGATCGAGTTATGAGGAAAGCTGTCTCATTCCGGTCATCGAATCCCTGGAGTCCGCAGTCCCTGCCGACTGGCCCATTGACATTTCTCTTCAAGGGGAAATGGGCACCACGGTCTTCAAGCATCCGGACTCCTGGAAGTCGCTACTGGAGCATCTCCGGGCACGCAGGAAACTGATCAATCTTCGCTGCGGGCTCAGCTTCAACTATCAGGGGGTTGCGGGGAAAGCGAAGCCGGAGGAGATCCATGCGGAATCCCTCACGTCTCTTTGGAAGAGCTGCGACTTCATCGGGGTTTCGATGTATCAATCGGTCAGCCCGATGCCCCGTCCGGAGGATTTCGATCTGGCCGTCGGGCTGTTTGCGGGGGAATTCGCGGGATTGCACTGCCAACTGCCTGCGAACAAGCCCCTTCATTTCGTGGAGGTAGGACTCGGGGGCGGAGGCCTTTCGGCCGCCGACTGGAAACCCAGAATCCCGGCAGGAACCCTGGATGATGCCGCGCGTGCGCCTTACCTTGGCAGTTCCAACCCCAATGAAGCCGATCCCTGGAAAAATGCGGATCTGAAGGCCTTCCGGATGCTCTATCATCAGGCGCTTTGCGGATATCTATCCAGTCCGCGTCCGAGGTATGCAGTGAAGCAGGCCTTTCTCTGGAGCTTCGGCTCCTGGGATCCCTATGGGCTGGAGGAATCCCGCTTTGCAGACCCAGGCATCATGGAGGTGATTTCCGAGCACAACCGCAAGAGCAAGGTACCCGGAAGCTGAATGCTCGTCTCTGGAATGGACGGCGAACTTTGGTTCGCCGGAGCTTTTCCATCTTGAGTGCATGCATTTTCAACTTAGAGTGCCTGCATGAAACAGATCACCATTCGTCAAGTGGGTGACCGCTGTGTGGCCGAGGCGAAGAAGCGGGCGAAGTCACGCGGAGTATCAATGAACACCGTGTTTCAGGAAGCCCTGGCGAAAGGTCTCGGCGTCGAGACGGAAAAGACCACCAACGGACTGGAGAAGTTTTCCGGCAAGTCGGACTTCGGGCCGGAATGGGATGCCCATCTTGAAGAGCTTCGTAAAATCGATCCCGCAGACTGGAAGTGAAGATCCTGCTGGATGCCAACGCGTATTCGGACTGGATGCGCAACGGACGCTGGCATGAGGTCATCACGACTGCTGATGAGGTGATGATTCCCGTGATCGTGCTTGGTGAGCTTCGATACGGATTTCAGGGATCGAAACTGCATGACAAGAACGAGAAGACCCTCGTTCGCTTCCTCAAGCATCCCGCCGTGTCAATTCTGCAGGTCGGAGAGGCTACCAGCAAGATCTACGCGAACCTAAAACACTTTCTGCGTTCCGCCGGATCTCCCATTCCGGAGAACGATGTCTGGATCGCCGCTCTCGCAGTTGAATCGTTGGCCTCACTCGTGACGGCTGATTCGCATTTCGACTTTCTTCCGCAGGTGCCTCGCGTGATCGAGTAGGAACCCGGCGAATGGACCGCAAACCTTAGTTCGCAGGTGCTGATAAGGATTGTCACGCGAACCAAAGGTCGCGGCCCATTCATCCTCAGCCGATCCACGCGAGGAACTCGACGTTGCCATCGGTCCCGGTGATCGGAGACGTGATCAGGCCCTTCCACTCCCTTCCGGAGTCCTCGACGAATTTCCGGATCTTCTCCACCGCGCGCTCGTGGAGCTTCGGATCGCGGACGATGCCGCCTTTTCCGATGTCCTCACGCAGGAGTTCGAACTGTGGCTTGATCAAGGGGACGACCATGCCGCCTTCCTCCATCACGGAGAACACGGCGGGCAGAACTTTTGTTAGAGAGATGAACGAGAGGTCCATCACCACCAGCTTCACTTTTTCACCAAGATCGGCCTCGGTCATGTAGCGGGCGTTGAACTGCTCCTTCACGATCACGCGTGGATCGCTGCGGAGTTTCCAGGCGAGCTGGTTGGTGCCGACGTCGATGGCGTGAACTTTCAACGCGCCTTTTTGCAAAAGGCAGTCGGTGAAGCCACCGGTCGAGGCCCCGACGTCGAGGCAGGTCCAGCCGGCCGGATCGATCCCGAAGGCCTCCAGCGCGCCCTCCATTTTCAGGCCGCCGCGACCGACGTATTTCTGGCGCTCCTTGACCTCCAGCGGGGCGTCGATCGGGAGTTTCAGGCTCGATTTGTCCACCGGTCGGTCGCCGGATTTCACCTCGCCGGCCAAAATCAGCCGCTGCGCCTGCTCGCGGGTGTCGACCAGCCCACGGCTGACCAGCAGGACATCGGCGCGTTCTTTGGGAGTGCTCATCGGTTGGATTCCAGAGTCTAATGGCCCGGATTGTCACTTGGAACTTGAAACTGAAAACTTGAACCGTCTCCATCCACCTCGTGACGCGCCACCGCACCGACGACCTCCGCATTTCCGGGACCAATCCGCTGATTTCCCCCGCTGTGCTCAGCTACTACCTGCCGCTCAGCGAGGAGGCCTCCGAACTCGTGTCCAGCGCGCGTGAGCAGTCCGATGCGATCCTGAAAGGCGCGGACGACCGTCTCCTCGTCGTGATCGGCCCCTGCTCGATCCACGATCCGGAAGCGGCGATCGAATACGGAAAGAAGCTCAAGGAACACGCCGACCGCCTGAAGGACGACCTTCTGATCGTGATGCGCGTCTATTTTGAAAAGCCGCGCACGACCGTGGGCTGGAAGGGGCTGATCAACGATCCGCATCTCGACGATTCCTTCGACATCAACCACGGCCTCCGCGTTGCCCGTGGTCTGCTGCTGGATCTAGCCAACCTCGGCATTCCGGCCGGCACCGAGTTCCTCGACACGATTTCTCCGCAATACATCGCCGACCTGATCGCTTGGGGAGCCATCGGCGCGCGCACCACGGAATCGCAGGTTCATCGCGAACTCGCGTCCGGACTTTCCATGCCGGTCGGTTTCAAGAATGGCACCGGCGGGTCGATCCAGATCGCGCTCGATGCCATCCAGTCGTCGTCGCGACCGCACCATTTTCTCTCGGTCACGAAACAAGGCGTCTCCGCCATCATTTCCACTACCGGCAACCAGTCCTGCCACATCATCCTGCGCGGCGGGAAAAGTGGACCGAACTACGAAGCCGGGCCGATCGCCGAGGTCGTCCACATGCTCACTGAACAAGGCCTGCCGCCGCATGTCATGATCGATTGCTCGCACGGCAACTCGATGAAGGACTACCGCAACCAGCCCCTCGTCGCTAACGCCCTCTGCAAGCAGATCGCCGAAGGCTCGAAGGCCATCACCTCGGTGATGATCGAGTCG
>JAIXVN010000317.1 GCA_027483005.1 Verrucomicrobiaceae bacterium | reverse complement strand
CGGTCGCGTAGTCCTCGCCAGCATCCAAGTGGCCGGAAACGCTGGAGTCCCAAACACCAGGATGGGAGTCCTTCAAAAGCGAGCGCCGCTGAAGCAGAAGATCCCCCTTGCGGTTGAAGGCGAACACATGGACCGCCCGGTGCAAGAGCCCACGGGCATGCACTTCCGCGCGGGTGGCCTGTCCCGCGACCTGGTCCTGCTCATCGACGACGTCGAAAATCTCACCGTCCTTCTGGGGAATGTTTTTGAGCGGATGGGGGTCGTAGGCACGGGCCAGGGCGATCCATTGGTCGAGGCTCAATTCCTCCGCCCGAGCTGCCACCGGGACTCCGATCTCCTCCGCAATTTTTTCCCAGTCATGGGATTCAGGCATCTGTTTCCTCATCTGCTTGCGTCTCTGGGCGAAGCCCCGCCGCAGCAGTTCGTCGAACAAGCGGTCATCAAAAGGCAGCACGTCCTTCGTCCTGGGACGCAGCACCGCCACGCTGGAGTCGATCTGCGGACGCGGAAAAAAGGCCTCCGGTGGCACCGTGCGGAGCGATTTCACCTCCCATCCGCTCTGGATCCGGAGGGTCAGCGTGCCGTAGCTCTTGGTCCTCGGCACCGCGCAGAGGCGTTCAATGACCTCTTTCTGAAGCATGATCACCGCCCTCTCAAACGGATGGGGGCGGGTCAGCAGGTTTTTCAGGATCGCGCCGCCGCAGGAGTAGGGAAGGTTGCCGAGAAACTTCAGTGGCCGATGCTTGAAGAGCGTCCTGACATCGAACTTCACCGCGTCCTCGTGATGCACCTCCACGCTGGGATCATGGAGGTAGCGGGCTTTCAGCATCGCCGCGAGCTTGGCGTCGAACTCGATCAGGATCAGCTTCCTGACTTGTCCGACCAGGTGCTCCGTCAGCGCCCCGGTGCCGGGGCCGACCTCGACGACGGCGTCCTCGGGCGTGAGTTCCAGATTCGAAACGATCCAGCGCGCGCAGTTGGGATCGACGAGGAAGTTCTGGCCCAACTGACGGCTCGGAACCACTCCCGCGTGGAGCAGCGTCTCTTTGATTTCGTGGCCGGTCATGTCCCCGTTTCTTGGGCCAGAACAGCCTGTCGCGCAATCCCAAGCGTCCCGGATGGGAAAATGAGAAACATCGGGGATTTTTTGAACATCCTTGCGAACAGAAGGTCTATCTCCATGAAGACCGCATTCCCGCGCGTTTTCATGTTAGGGTGAACAGCAGTTGTCAGCCCCCTGGTTGCCTCGGCAGCAGATGGGTTGATGATCTCGGCCGTAGGAGGTGGGGACCTCCTACGGCCACTTTTTTGGCGATCCCTCGGATTCGTTGGTCGTTTGGGGTCACGGGCATTCCAGAACCAAGGTCACGGCCATCACGCAACGACATGACGCAGGAGCAGCGGCGGGCGTTACTTCATGGATGTGCCTCGAAAGGAACATGATCAACCGCGATAGCAGAACCGATCCCGACGATCTTCGGACCCCCTCATGAATGAGTCGGACGCGATTCGGAACTCCCTGACGGTCGTCATCTCATTTTCAAGACGCCGAAGGGCCCGGGGATAGCCTGCATTTTTCATGCGTTCTTCATTTCCAGATGCAGACGGTTTGTTAGCTTGCGGAAGCTCCCGAACCAAACTCCATGGAATACGCCTCCGAAACCGAAGTTGTCAGTGCTGGAAAACATCTTCGCTCGCTCACCAACGGACTCAACCAGGTGCTCTTCGGACAAGAGGAGTTGATCGACCTCGTGCTCACCGGCGTTCTGGCTCGCGGCCACATCCTGCTCGAAGGCCTGCCGGGACTGGGCAAGACCGAACTGGTCAAGGGCCTTTCCAAACTCCTCCGCCTCGACACCAAGCGCGTCCAGTTCACCCCCGATCTTCTTCCCGGTGACATCACGGGAAATCCGGTACTCCAGGAAACCAACGGGCGTCGCGAGTTCGTATTCCAGCCCGGACCGCTTTTCACCAACATCGTCCTCGCCGACGAAATCAACCGCGCCTCACCCAAGACGCAGTCCGCCCTGCTCGAGGCGATGCAGGAACGCCGCGTCACCGTGCTCGGAGAAACCCACTCCCTGCCCAAGCCCTTCTTCGTGCTGGCCACCCAGAACCCGATCGAACTCGAGGGCACCTATCCGCTGCCCGAGGCCCAGCTCGACCGCTTTCTTTTCAAACTCGAGGTCACGCGAAACAATGTCGCGACGCTGGAGCGCATCGTGAACCACCGCGAACTCGGGTCGGAACCGAAGGTTGAAGCCGTGATGGACGCCTCGACCTTCGAGGAGCTGCTGGAACTGGTCCGCCGCATTTTCCTGCCCGATGTGGTCGGAAACTACATCGCCCGCCTCGTCGATGCCACCCACCCCGGCCAGTCCGCCGCGTCGCGAGGAATCCGTTACGGCGCCAGCCCGCGTGCCGCGCTCGGTCTTGCTTCCGCCGCCAAGGCACGCGCCCTGATGAACGAGCGGCCGCATGCCAGCTTCGAGGACGTCAAGTCGGTGGCCTCCGCCGTGCTGCGCCACCGCATCGTGCTCGACTACAATGCCCGGGTGGAAGGCCTCAGCACCCATGACATCGTCCGCGCCCTGCTTGAGGAAGTGCCATTCCAGGACATGGCCACTCCGAAGACGCTGAAGCCCGCCTGAAACCTTTCCGCGCCCACCCCTCATCTTCCATGCGCTGCCTGATTCTCCTGTTCGCCCTCGTCGCTTCCGCCTCCGCCGGGCAGCAACTGCTGCGAGTGCAGACCGACGTGAAAACCGACTCCTACGTCGAGGTCACCGCCCTCTTCACCAAACCGGCCCCCAATGGCTTCCTTCCGGTCCGCGTTTCCATCGCCAACCGAATGTCCATCGCCCGGTCCGTCGATCTGAACTTCGAGTCCTCCAACGACTATGGATCGGATGGCAGCAAGACGAAGTCCTCGTTCTCCTTCGACGCACCTGCCGAGAAATCCAGCCAGCATGACATCCTCGTGCCGCTCAGCACCTTCATCGAGGGCAGCCGTTCGGGTGAAGCCCAAGTGCAGCTCACGCTCGGCGGCAGCATGGGCTCCGGGATCGGCAACGTTTCCGCCGGGTATGCCATGGAACAACCTGCCGTCCTGCTCGGGGAAAAACTCTTTACGCCGAACGCCTCGATGCTGGATGCCGAGGCGGCCTCGAAGTTTTCCCATCGGGGTGGCTCCAATCAATTCGCCGCGAAGTTTGACTCCCGCCAGATGCCCGAGGACTGGCGCGCCTATGCTGGCTACGACAGCCTGATCCTGACCGATGCCGAGTGGACCGCCGCCTCCGCCGGAGCCCGCAGTGCGGTGCTTGCCTGGGTGCGTCTCGGCGGCCAGTTGCTGATCTATTCGGAGTCAGGGGGCGCGACCGGGCTGAACCTTCCCACCGATCCCAGCTTCGGGGAAGTCGTGGTGAAACCAATCGCCCCCGGTCTCAAGCTCAATGCCGCGCAGACGGTCAACGCCACCGTTTCACGAAAGTCCACCATCCAGCAAAAGTCGATCCGCGAGGACTACAGCAGCAGGTGGCCGCTCCAGTCCTCCTTCGGCGTCCAGGGCTTCAACTACGCCGTCTTCATCCTCATCCTCATCGCCTTCGGAGTGGTCGTCGGCCCGGTGAACCTTTTCGTCTTTGCGAAATCCGGTCGCCGCCACCGGCTCTTCATCACCACCCCGCTGATCTCGCTGGCCACCAGCCTGCTGCTCGTCGGACTGATCCTCCTGATGGACGGCTTCGGCGGTCGCGGCGTCCGGCTCATCCTCATGGAGGTGCGGCCCGACAACGGCGAGAACGCCGCCTACCTGCACCAGGAGCAGTTCAGCCGCACCGGCGTTCTAACAGGTGCCGGATTCACGCTCAACGAGGCCGCCACGCTCTCACCCGTGCCCATCGACGCCGACAACCGCTGGGCCCGCCTGACGCTCCGGAACGGCGGCAGAGGCACCGGCTACTCTTCTGAATTCATCGACGGAAAAGTGAAGACTTCCGGTGACTGGTTCCAGAGCCGCTCCGAGCAGGGCCATGTCCTCTCCGCCGTCATCCCGACCCGCGGGCGCATCGAACGCGCCACTCCCGGTGGCAGTCCGCAGCTGCTTTCCACCTTCGACTTCCCGATCGAGACCCTTTGTTACAAGGACAACGCCAACCAGTGGTGGAAGGCGGAAAACATCGTGGCCGGGAGCCGTTTCCAGCCGGCCCAGATCAGCGAGGCAGACGCCGAGCAGATCCTGTCAGGCGAGAGTGGCCGATTCGGAGAGCGCAACCGCAAGCTCCTCGAAAACCTCGAGAAACGCCCCGGCTGCTTCGTCGCCGTCACCACTGCCGCCCCGGGGATCGACACGTTCAAGGGCATCAAGTGGAAGGAAACAAGAACCATCCTCACCGGCCCCATCGTGCAGCCGTGAGAAAACAAATTCGAAATTCGAAATCTGAAACTCGAAACTGAAGAAATTCCATCTCCATCATGGCCTATGACCTTGAAGAACGAACTTTCCAATTTGCTGCTGCCGTGCGGGCATTGTCCCGGGCACTACCCATCGACATTGCGAATCGGGAAGATCTTCGCCAGATCGTTCGTTCGTCTGGTTCGATCGGGGCGAACTACATTGAGGCCAATGACGGACTCAGTCGCGCGGATTTCGCCTACCGGATCAAGGTCAGCAAAAAGGAAGCAAAGGAATCCATTTACTGGCTGCGATTGCTTGCCGAAGGAAACCCCTCGAACTGCCAGGACATCCTGGAGCTTATAAACGAAGCCGAAGAACTCATGAAGATCTTCGGTGCCATCCTCAGGAAAACCGAAGGCTGACTTCCGTTTCGAATTTAGAATTTAGAATTTCGTGCTTCTTCTCCCATGAGCGCTCTCAAGGTGCACAATCTCTACCGCTACTTCGGCCAGCTCCAGGCCGTGAACGGGGTTTCATTTGAAGTGCCCCACGGCTCGGTCTGCGGCTTCGTCGGGGCCAATGGCGCGGGCAAGACCACGACCATGCGGATCCTCGCGACCCTCGATTACCCGACGATGGGCGTCGCTGAAGTCTGCGGCATCAATGTCGTGAACCACCCGGCCGAGGTGCGGCGGATGATCGGCTGGATGCCGGACCATTTCGGCAACTACGACCACATGACGGTGCTGGAGTATCTCGACTTCTATGCGCGAGCGCTCGGCTACAAGGG
>JAIXVN010000170.1 GCA_027483005.1 Verrucomicrobiaceae bacterium | reverse complement strand
TCCAGTTTAACTCTCAGGAAACATCCAAGTCCTCTTGGCAACAGGACACCGCAGACCAGCATGCGGGGCGATGAATGGCGCAACGTCCGCACTCCGCAGATCCAGGGCTGGACGGTGCATGTCCGAAGTCCCCTGGGAGCTTCCTTGTGGCTGTGGCACTGAGGACGTGAAGAAGGCTTTCGAGGCGGCGAAGACGTCCGGGAGATACGAGAAGGTCCGTCACGGGGGAGGTGGCGAGAAGACGCAGTACGCGCTGACGAGCCCAATGGAGTACTTCGCCGAATCCAGCGAGGCCTGCTTTGGAAAGAACCACTTCCAGCCTTTTGAGCGGGAGGAGCTGAAGGCCTTTGATCCGGTCGGATATGAAATGGTTGAGAAGGTCTGGGGCGTCGCGAAGTGAGGCCGCGGATCGGCGTCATTTCGCCGCCTGATCGAGGGTCTCGATCACATAGCGTGCATGCAGGATGGTGCCGAGATTGAGCGGATGATGAATCGTTGTCTCCTCATACTCGGTCTTCACCTTTTCATCATGATGGTTCTGGGCCAGGACGATGCCGACGATGAGCGGATGATCGTCCTTTCCGGCGATGAACACCGGTCCGCCGCTGTCTCCGGCGAAGGTGATGAAGTCGCCGAGAAAGGTCGGATGGCTGGCTGATGGCAGCATCGGCGGGCTGGCAAAGATGCCCTGTCTGGCAACGGGGAAGCCAGCGCCGTTCGCCTCGAAGCGCTGAGGATAGGTCAGCACGAACAGCGGGCTGCACACGTGGACGGCGGCTTCCTTGAGCCGGGCCTCATCGGCCAGTCGGAATGTGGGCAGGACAGGCACTTCGGTGGGAAGCGGCTCGGTGAGCTTCAGCACCGCGACGTCCTGCTTTTCATGGCGGACCCAGAGCGGCTTGTCGCCGGAGCGGATCTTCAAGGTGAGGTCGTGCCGAGTGTAGGAGGCGTCCTTTTTCTGATCGCGAAGTACGAGGATCGCGGTCTCGCCCTTGGTGCGCTCCACCGTGTGGGCGGTGGTGACGAGATAGACCGACTTGTCGGGCTCGTCGCGTTTCACCAGAAAGCAAGTGGAGGTGGAGTCGGCGTGATAGAACTTGAAGGTGGCCTCAAGGATCTCGCTGGCAAAGTCCGCCCTGGTGGTTTGGAGGCTGGCCAGCAGGAGGGCGGCGATGAGGGAACTTTTCATGAAACGGAAGGGGGTGGCCCCGGATGATCAAGCGGAGCCGCCGGGGGATTCGATCACTTTCCGCTGTAGAGGACCTTCACGGACAGGGGCTCGCCGGACTTGTTGAAGGCATCGACCTTGAGGGCACGTGGGCCGCTGCCGAAGGTCAGGTTCAGTTTGTTGGCGTCCCCCAGGTTCATGGAGGTGCTGGTTGAGGAATTGAGCGAGATCTTGTCGGCTTCATCGCTGTAGAATTTCTTGATCGCTTCGGCGGAGTCGTTGGTGGTGAAGGCCAGCATGCCCGAGGAGGCATCTCCCGATTGGCTCAGTGAGACCTCATCGGTGATGCCCGGATAGCGGGGCACCCAGGCGGGCACCTTGGCGAGATCCCCCTGGCTGAGCGGAGCGGCGTTGCCGTTCTTGTCCTTCACCAGGATCCGACCTTTCGCCAGATCGTCGTATCTCAAGGTAAGTTGCTCACCGGTGCTCTTCACCCGCACGGTCATTTCGCCGTTGTCATCATTTTCGGAAACCTTGGTGAGGTCCTTGTTGCCAGCCACCACGAACTCCGCCGAGGACTTGCCGGGATTGGCGAGCGCTGATTTGGCCACCTTGAAGAGAAAACCTCCTGCGAGCACCGCAGCGATGATGCAGATGATGACGATGCCGCCGCAGCCGATTCCCACCCAGGCGAGGGTGGGTAAACCTTTTTTCTTCGGGGCGGATCCTGGAATCTGAGGCGATGGGGGCTGGCTCATGGTTCTTTCAACCTGAGGGCTCCGCAGTGATTCACAAGAAGGGAATTTGTCCGACGCCGCCCGCCGGGTCGGCGATTTTCGTTTGTTCTTGCGCCAGAGGCTCCGGATTCCGTGTTCTGTGGGCCCGCTTCCGCCGCCTCATTCATCCCGGACCTTCAATGCCACAACGCAACGGCATCCTTCTCGTCGTCTCCGGCCCTTCGGGCTCCGGGAAAACCACGCTCTGCCGGCGGATCGCCAATGAGCGGGAGACCCACTACTCGATCTCCTGCACCACCCGCCCGCCGCGTCCCGGTGAGGTTCATGGTCGCGACTACCACTTTCTCTCGGTCGAGGAGTTCACCCTCCGGGTCGAGTCCGGGGATTTTCTCGAACATGCCTGCGTCCACGGCAACCACTACGGCACCTTGCGCTCCGAGGTCATCAGCTTCCTCGAGAAAGGCATGGATGTGGTGATGGACATCGACGTGCAGGGAGCGGCGCAGGTGCGTGGTTGCGAAGACCGGATGATCCGCAGCTCGCTGGTGGATCTGTTCGTGATGCCGCCGGATGAAACCGAGCTCCTCGCCCGGCTTTCCGGTCGCGGCACCGACAGTGCGGAGGTCATCGCCCTGCGCATGCACAACGCCCTGGAGGAAATGCGCCACTGGCCGGAATACACCTTCCGCTTGCTCTCCGGCACCCAGGAGGAAGATTATCTTCGGTTCAAGTCCCTCCTGCTCGGCGAGCGCCTGCGGGTTTCCAGACTCCAGCCATGAACATCCTTCTCGGCATCACCGGATCGATCGCCGCCTACAAGGCCGCCGATCTCGCGTCCCAACTGGTCAAGGCTGGCCACGAGGTGCGTGTGGTGATGACCCGGGCGGCCACTGAGTTCATCACGCCGCTGACGCTTCAGGTGCTGACCCGCCAGCCGGTCCTGGTGAGCCTGGAGGACGAAAAGCAATCCTGGAAACCGGGACACATCGAGCTGGCCGATCAGGCTGAACTCTTCCTCGTCGCCCCCGCGAGCGCGGACGCCCTCGGGAACTTCGCCAACGGTCTGGCACCGGATCCACTTTCCTCCTGCTACCTCGCCCTGCCGCGCAGCACCCCGGTGCTCATCGCGCCGGCGATGAACGGCAAGATGTGGCAACACCCCGCCACCCAGCGGAATGTGGCAAGGCTGATCGAGGATGGGGTCCGCTTCATCGGTCCGGACTCGGGCGATCTCGCCTGTGGCTACCAGGGCATCGGCAGGATGGCTGCGGTGGAGGAGATTGTGGCGGCTGTGGAGTCTGTGTAAGGCTGATAAGTCTTATAGGACCTGTAGGACTAATTTCTGGAGCCCCTCATCAGGCTGCGCCTTCCCATCCACGCGGCCAGCTCGGCTCCTGCCAGGAAGGCCTGGATCGAGAGGAACATCCAGAACAGGAAGACCAGCAGGGTGAGGCCGCTGCCGATGAAGGAGGCCCACAGGGTTTTCCGCAGATAGAGATCCAGCACGGTCTTCAGGGAGCCTACGATCGCCGCCGAAAACGTGGCACCCAGGAGGGAATGCCGCCATTTCGGCCTTCGGCGTGGCAGGATCTTCAGGATCAAGGCGAAGGCGGAAATCATGAGAAGGTAGCTCGAAAGCAATCTCCACCCGGCGATCACGTCCATCCTCGGAATCAATCCGGAATTCACCCGCGCGGCGACATAGCCCGCCGCTCCTTCCAGTGAGGTCGCCGCCACCAGCAGCACTCCAAACATCAGGATCAGCGAC
>JAIXVN010000449.1 GCA_027483005.1 Verrucomicrobiaceae bacterium | reverse complement strand
GCACACGAGTGGCGCAGGCGCTCCAGCTCCGTCATCTGCTGGCGCTCATCAAGGGTCTTCCGTTCGGCGGACATGGGACCGGGAGAAAACTAGGCCGGGCGCTGGTTTTCAATGGCAAAACGTCCGGGGCGGGAAAGACTCCATTCGGCCACCTGCAATTTCCCAAGGAATCCACTTTGCCTGCGCATCGGCTGGTTCGGGTGGATCTCTGGCTGACAACATAAATGCTCTGACAAACTATTGGATAAGCCACGGATTTCCAATCGCTTGCAGATCATGTCTGCGTCATAAATCAGACCTCATTCCGATCGCGGTGAACTTGTCAGGCTTCGAAGAGGGTTGGCATTCCAACAAGCTGTGGGAGTGCTGGTCCACCCGGGCTGAAATTCGGTTGGCGGAGCGCTGAATTGGCAGGGCTGGCAAACACTGCTCGGGCAGCCAAACCCTTGACGCGTCCGGAGTGGACTCGCGGACGACTGAACTCGTGAATTTCCATTTCCCTTCCCGCGTTCGCAAGGCAAGTTCCCGCCATGAGTACTCCGGTGGTCAATTTCAAGATCGGCAATGAAAAGCTGATCCGCGTGCTGGAAGGCGCTTCGAGGCACCTTCGCGGCCTGCTCGACAAGCAGGGGCGGCCCGATGGCGCGCTGCGGATCGCCGTGGTCGGCGGCGGCTGTTCCGGTCTTCAATACAAGATGGATCTCGTCGATGGCCCGCGCGACCGCGACCTGCTGGTGCCGAGCAACGGCGTCAACGTCGTGATCGACCCGAAAAGCGCGCTCTTCGTCAGCGGCAGCGAGCTCGACTACTCCGACGACCTCCAGCAAGGCGGCTTCAAGGTCAGCAACCCGAACGCTGTCGTCACCTGCTCCTGCGGCGAGAGTTTCGCGGCTTGACGCTTCAAGGCCCCAGCTTTCACCCAGATGGATGCGTTTCAATTCCTCAGCCTGCCCCGGCGGCTCGATCTTTCCGAAGAGGACCTCCGCAGCGCCTTTCGCGAGGCAGGAAAGCGTCTGCATCCGGATGCCGGCGGCAGCGAGGCGGATTTCTCGAAACTTCAGGAGGCCTTCGGACTTCTCAGCAGCCCGTCACGACGGCTCAAGCACTGGCTGGCGCTTCAGGAAATCCCCGGCGACGAACGTGGCTCGATTTCCTCCGGCATCATGGATCTCTTCGGCGAGGTCGGCACCGTCCTTCAGCGCGGCGACTTGCTCTCACGAAAGCGCGCCGAAGCCCGCTCGGCTCTGGCCCGTGCGATGCTCGAAAGCGATACTCAGGCCTGTCGCGAGGAGGTGGAGCGGATGATCGCTGTCGTCAGTGGAAAGATCGCGGAACAGACGGGGTTGTTTGCGGGCTACGATCCTGAAACACTCACTTCGGACGTCGCCTGGACCTGCGTCCGCGACCTCGCCTTCCTGGAAAAATGGCGCGCGAAGCTGCGCGAGTGCTTTTCGGGTTTGGTGTAAGGTCAAACTCCGACCGGCTCTCCGATCCCTGTTCGAACCGCATACTCCGCCGGCGGTGCCACGCCCCAGACCATGTGGTCGGAGGTGAACTTGAGGAGCTTCTGGGCATATCGGCTGCGGGTCCTCGCGCCGGAAACCATGCCGGTGATCTGCTTGCTGAGGTGGCGTTCCCAGACGGAGGCGATGGCGACCTTCGAGTAGGTTTCGCGAAGCTTCTGGCCGCCTTCGTGGAGGGAATACATCCGACCATCGTAGAAATACTCGATGATCTTCGCCCAGCTCTGATGCCAGTCGCGCAGTTCGTCGAAGACGCGATCAAACCTGCGGGCCAGGCGCTTGGGTTGATCGAACACTGCGGTTCCTTCGGCGAACACGAACTGATCGAGCAGGTCCGCCGAGTGCATGGCCATGAAGAGGCCGGGGGAGAGCATCGGATCGACGAAGCCGAAGGCGTCGCCCGCCGCTACCCAGCCGGGGCCGTGGCCGCGATCGGAGATGAGCTGATAGTTGGTGTAGGTCATCACCTCCGTCACCCGGCGACGGTTTTCTCCGGCATCCTGCAGCAGCGGCTCGCTGGAGATGATCGATTCCAGCCGTTCCTCGGGCGTGGTGCCGTGGGTCTTTGCCACGTCCTTGTCGACCACGACGCCGACCGAAAGCCGGCCTTGCAGCGGAATGCGCCAGCTCCAGCCCTTGCTCAGCAGGGAAATGACGACCTGTCCGTCTCGGGCCGAATCGCTCTCGAAGTCCTCGAAGTGCGCGAAGTAGGCGACGTCGTTGCGCTTGCCGCGAGTGGCCCCCACGCCGAGGACCTTGGCAAAGGTGCGGGCGCGGCCGGTGGAATCGACGAGAAGCTTCGGATGATGGCCGCCGAGTTCGGGAATCGTGGCCAGGGTTTCGGCATCGAGCTGGATTTCCCGACCGCTGCCGTGAGTGCCTGGCTCGAGTCCGGCGCGGCGTTTCACGAACACGGCACCGAGTTCGATCGCACGTTCGCGCAGGAGGTTGTCATACTCCGGACGTGGCACGTTGTAGGCGTAGTTCGGGAGCTTTCCGAGGGCCTTTTCCGGGAAGAAAAAGTCGAGTCGGCTGCCGGTTCGATGGATGAAGGCGACGCCGGGCTTGCGGACGGAAAAGGCTTTCACGCGGTCCTCGATGTCGAGGCGGCGCATCAGCATCACCACGCTGGGCAGCAGCGATTCGCCGACGAGGAGGGAGGGGCGCTTGTCATCGTCGAACACGATCGCCCTGATCCCGCGCAGGGCGAGGAGGGCCGCGAGCGTGCTGCCTGCGGGGCCACCGCCGACAATCGCCACATCGAACTGAGCCTGCATGGCACAGGGTTAGTCATTCGAGGGGCATT
This sequence comes from Verrucomicrobiaceae bacterium, assembly GCA_027483005.1. Classification (GTDB taxonomy): domain Bacteria; phylum Verrucomicrobiota; class Verrucomicrobiia; order Verrucomicrobiales; family Akkermansiaceae; genus Luteolibacter. The sequence goes on along the minus strand of JAIXVN010000449.1, from coordinate 2,153 downwards.
GCGCAAGGCGCAGGCGAAACTTCATGTCGCCGGATCTTGCCGCTGGCGGTGAGCGGGACGGACTCGACCCATTGGATCACTGCCGGGACCTTGAAGGCGGAGAGGCTCTGCCGGCACCAGGCTTTCAAGGCAGGGGCGGTGAGCTCGGATCGGAGCACCACCTCCGCCACCACCACGGAACCGAGGACCTCGTGCTCGCGACCATAGACGCGGCATTGTTTCACTGCGGGGTGACGGTCGAGCACGGCCTCGATTTCCTCCGGGAAGACCTTCATGCCGGCGATGTTGAGGACGCTCTTTTTCCGGCCGCAAAGCGTGACGCGTCCGGCCTCGTCGATCCGGGCGAGGTCTCCGGTGGCGAACCAGCCCTTGTCGCAAACCTCCGCTCTCGGCTGCCAGGGGGAGAGGTAGGCATCGAACATCCCGGGCCCGCGCAGCCAGAGTTCGCCGATGCCGTCGGTAACGTCGCGCAGCTCGATCTCGAATCCCGGGATCGGCTCGCCGACCGAGTCCGGAGCCTCGCGGGCGGATCGCAGGTTGATCAGCGGCAGGCCGACTTCGATGATGCCCATGCCCTGCACGAGGGGTTTCCCAAAGCGCGCATCGAAGGCCCGGGCAGTGGCTTCCGGCAGTCTGGCGGCGGTGCTCACCGGCAGCCGGAGTTGTGGCCACTGGAAATTTCCCGCATCCGCCGCGAGCAGGGCGTGGTGGAAGGGTGAGCCGTAGATCACCGTGGCCGACTCCTTTTCCGCGAGCTCCAACACATCCGCCGCGAGATGGCTTTCGCCGACCACGGTGCAGGCGCCGAAGTGGAGATAGAGCACGATCGAGACTGCGAAATGGTGGGCCATCGGCAGCATCCACAGCACCCGGTCGTCCGGGCCGATCCGCAGGACCTGGTTGGCCGCCGTGATGCGGGCGAGGAGTGATTCGTGGCTCAGCACGACGCCCTTGCTGCGACCGGTGGTGCCTGAGCTGAAACGGATGAAGGCCGGATTCAGCGCGGCAAAATCCGCTTCACAGTCCAACGCTGGCTCATCGAGTGGGATCCAGCCCGCGCCGCAGCCCGGCTCGCGGTTGGGGAGGCATTCGTCCGCCCGCCAGGGTTCATCGGGGCCGATCAGCAGGCCATGCAGGCCGGTGCGTTCGATGATCTCGCGTCGCTCCTCATCGGTCAGTTCCCCGGCGATCGGCACCAGACAGCCCCCGGCCTTCAGGATGCCGAGTGCCAGCGCGATGTAGTCCAGTCCGTTGCCACAGGCCAGCCCGATGCGAGGCACGGCAGCCCGATGAAATCCCTGAGACGCCTTCAGCCATCCGGCCACCTCAGACGCGCGGTCCAACAACTCTCCGAAGGAAAGCCGCCGCCCGTCCGCCACCACGGCGGTCTTTCCGGCCTCCGTGCGCGCGGCAATGGATTCGACGATGTTCAATGGCCTTGGGTTAGCGGAACCCGACAGGCGGGGAAATGCGAAAACGTCCAGACGGTTGATGGCTTGCGTTGATCGCTCAGCGAATCTCAATCCCGAAGAGCTTCGCGAGCTTGCGGATGAAGGCATGCTGAACCTTGGGGCTGTTCTGCTCCCAATCCTTGAAGTAGGCATCAAGGCCCTTGTCCGGAATCCTTTCGCCGAGATTGCAGAACGTCACGGCTTCCCAGCCGGAGGGCTCCGCCTCGAAAAGCGGCAGGAGCTGCAAGGCGATGTTCAGGTTCTTCTCGCGTTGCCCCGCATCGCCCCGCAGCGAGGCCTGTTCCTTGACGTACCAGATCAGGAACGGCTCCTGAAATGCCTTGCGGCCCCCCGTGATGCGGGCCTCCGCATACTCGTTCAGATGCGGCGCATAGCTCCGCCAGTTCGGGTAGGGCGGTGCGGTCTGCCAGCGCTTTGACATTGCCCTCAATGCGAAGAGGGAGGCCGTTTCGCAGAGGGATTCCTCAAACCATTGGTTCGACTTCGGTCCCTGGATCCAGGTCTTTTTCCAGTCATTGCTGTGACCGGCCATGGCGTGGCAGAACTCATGGGAGAACTGGAAGGCGAACTGGGACCAATAGGAGCCGCCGACATTCAATCCGATGACGATCCGTCCTTTCTTGTCGTGCTCGTAGGCGGTGATCGGATGCTCCATCGAGCGATGGATGAAAAAGCCTGGCG
>JAIXVN010000312.1 GCA_027483005.1 Verrucomicrobiaceae bacterium | reverse complement strand
CACTGGAAACGTTACCGCCGAGGCTCGTTATGTGAGTGCGACGGCCGATACCGATACCGACGGAATCCTGGACTGGTATGAGATGTTTCACTTCGGGACTCTGACGCAAACCGCCGCTTCGGATTCGGATGCTGACGGCTTCGATTTGAGACGCGAATTTGACCGCTCGCAGTCTCCCGGGGTCGCGAATCTTTTGGTCGAGGGCGGGGTTTCTCGTCGGCGCGGCATTCAGCTGACAGTTGCGCCGATCACCTACGTTTCCTGCACGCTCGACAGCAATCCCCCTGGATTGATCAACGAGGTCATGACCGTGGCGGCGGGGACCGAGGTCACAACCGATGACCTGTGGGGCAGGCAGAACGGTGGCTTTGTGTTCGTGGGTTGGGAGATTGGTGGGCTCCGTCAGACGTCTCCGTCAGGGGAATCCACAGGACGGTCAGCCTTTGTCGCCGAGGATGGCTTGGTGGCGACCGCCCGGTTCATTTCATCAAGCGCGGACAGTGATTCCGACGGGGTTTCCGACTGGTTCGAGTGGGTCTATTTCGGTGACCTTTCCTCGTTGGGAACCTCGGATGCGGATGGAGATGGATTGGATCTTCGTCGTGAGGAGTTTGCCGGACTCAGCCCACTTCAGGTAAACCAGTTTTCGGAAGGCGGCATCTCCAGGCGCCGCAGCGGAGGAACTGTTGGAGTGAATCTTCAGCCCTTTGAGAGGTTGAGGAACCTGCTGGTGGATGGAGGGGTGACCGAGGTCGTCACGGAAACCGCATCCTCTTCCGCCCCAACTGGCATGGATTTTGGATCGGAGTCATCTCCCGCGCTTTGTGACTGGGATGGTGACGGGGATCTTGATGTCTTCGTCGCCTCAAGCGGTGCGGCGAAGGTGTATGAAAACATCGGATCGAAGTACGCGATGAATCTCGTCGAGCGCACCTCGAATTTCTCGGGGCTGTCCGCGCTTTGTATGGGAATCAGCCGCCCGCAGCTCGCATCAGGGGACTGGAACCTGGATGGGCGGGGTGATCTGGTTCTTTCGGATGCGCTGGGGCAAGTGCACCTGATTCCTTCAGGTGCCACCTTCGCTGGCAGCGGCAATGGCGCTGGGGTGAGTGTTTTCGGCCATTCAGCTACTGGTGTATTTCCGGCAGTCGGCGACTTGAACGGGGACGGTCGTGTCGATCTGCTGCTGGCCTCGGAAGCTGGGATCATCGAGTTTTACCCTCACACGGGGAATCCGGCTGCCCCTTATGATCAAGTGGCGGACATTGGAATGAATGGCGTTGAAGTCTTGGGTCTATCTTCATTGGCGATTGGTGACATCACTCTGGATGGCAGGAATGATGTGCTGGCTGCGGATGGTGAAGGAAGGATCTGGGAGTTTCACAGCCAGGCAGACGGCTCATTCATTCTGAGGAGCAAGGTGTGGGGAGGCAGCGGTGTGGGCTTTGCCTCCTTGCCGAAGATCGCTGCGGGTGATCTTGAAGGGGATGGCGACATCGATCTGGTTGGCGGTAGTGCGAATGGCGCGCTTTTCGCCCTGAGGGATCCCAAGGTGGGACGGCCCACAGGACTGACAACTGCCTCGGGGGCGGATTCGGTTCTGCTGCAATGGAACCCCGACTGGCAGTCGCGCATCAAAGGCTACCAGGTTTACCGATCAGTTGATTCCGGAGCATCCATCCAACGAATCAATTCAGCCGCCGTGGACGTTCCCCGCTACCTCGATCAGGATCTGCAACCTGCTCCGGTTCATGGATACCGGGTCACGGCTTTGACCGAGGCTATCTTCGCGGGCAATACGGTCCCGACCTTGTTGGAGAGCCCTCCTTCCGCGATGGTTTCCGCCCAGGTCAGGCGTGCGGTCCTTGGTCTTCAGAACACGGCTGGATTCGCGGGATCGTTTGTCCGGGTTTTCCTTTCCATCGACAACTCGGTTGGACTGTCCGGACAAGGCATGGACCTTCGCATCCAGTATCCGGCAGGGCTCATTCCGGCCTACCAAAGCTACCACGTGCCTGAAGGACAGACCTTTCCTCCGGAGTTTCCAAGGACGCCTACCGTGCAGCCCAGTGGATTGGCCAATGATCTCACCTTCACATCGAACGAATCGACTGCGGCAGGTGAGCTGCGGATTCAAGGCACGGGAGGGACATTGGGAGTTGGCCAGGGCAAGCTCTTCACGCTGACATTCCTGATTGATTCGAATGCAGCGGTGGGAACCACCTATCCACTCGGCCTTTTGTCGGCTTTAGTTAATGACACTTCGGGCTCCCCAGTTCCAGTGACCCTCCAGGGCGGAACCGTCCGGGTGGAGGCAGTGCCCAATTTCCAAACATACTCGCCCAACGTGGTGAAGGTGGGGGCCTATGGAAAAGGAGATGTCAACGGAGATGGGTTGGTGACCCTGGATGACCTCGGCTTTCTCTCCGGTCTCTTCCGTCGTGATGCGCCCACGCCAAGCGCACAGCAGCTCTCCGCAGGCGACACGAACGGCGATGGCAAACTCGATCACAAGGACATGGTCGGCATCACCCGCATCATCTCAGGACTCGAACCATGAAACAGGCAATCTCATTGATCCTCACTTCGGGGCTCCTCCTTGGTTCTCTTGCTGCCGGGCGGAGCTTTTCCGTGCCTTCGATGACGGCGGCTCCGGGCAGCGAGGTGCTTTTTCCCGTGACGCTCGACAATGCGGCCTCGTGCGCCTCGATCCAGATTCAGCTGAATTATGATCCGCAGATCCTCGACTACGTCAGCTTTGAGACCGGCACCGGGATCGGATCCCAATTCCAGCCGACCTCCTTTGCCGAGGGAGGAGTCGTGACCTTGATTTGGACCCGCGCGACGGCGCTT
>JAIXVN010000358.1 GCA_027483005.1 Verrucomicrobiaceae bacterium | reverse complement strand
TTGCCAAGGAGAACGGTCGACCGGTGAAACCCTTGTCGGACGCCGCGCTGGAGCATCTGCGTGCCTATTCCTGGCCTGGAAACGTCCGCGAACTGCGCACGGCCATCGAACACGGGGTGGTGATGAGCAACGATTCCGTCATCGAGGTGCGCCACCTGCCCGCATTCCTTGCGGATCAAGGACAAGGTCCTGTCGCCTCATTCCCCGAGGCGGTCAAAATGGACCTTGCCGCCCCCGCTGAATTCAATTTGCATGCGCTCGAAACACGTGCCATCCGGTCGGCCCTCGATGTCGCAGGGAGCAATCGGACGCGTGCTGCGGATCTTCTTGGGGTCAGCCGACGGACCCTTCAGCGCAAGTTGAAGGAACTCGGGCTTTGATCCGGGAGGCTCCGTCCTCCTCCCTTACCATCATGAGTTCGACTTCCCAATCCGTTGACGCTGGCGTGATCATCCGCCGGAGTTTGTTTTTCCTGCTGCTGGTCATCCTGACCCTCGGACACCTGTTCATTCTTTTCCGCGGACTCAACACCCCCCAGGCGATGGATCAGGCCCAGATCGCACGGGAGATCGCCCGTGGAAATGGATTCACGACGAAGTTCATCCGGCCGGTGGCCTTCCATCAGGCGCAGAAAGCCAAGGGGGCGGTGCCGTTCACGGCGTTCGAGGACACCTATCACGCGCCACTCAATCCGCTGATCAATGCGGCGGTGCTCAAGCTGATCGGGGCCGAAGTGCCGGAGGATTGGACGATGGGGGAGAATCAGTTCATTTTCCCGATGGACCGCATCATCGCCTCGGTCTCGACCCTGTTTTTCCTGATGGCGATCGGGGTGAACTACCTGCTCGTTTCGAGGATCTTCGACCCCAAGATCGCGGGAGTCACCGCCCTGCTGGTGCTGTTCTGTCAGACCTTGTGGGGCTATTCGCTGAGTGGGCTTCCGCAGATGCTGTTGATGTTGCTCTTCTCGTGCGGCATTTATTTCGCGTACCGGGCGCTGGAGTCGGAGACCGAGGGGCGTGTTGCCTTGACGCCTGCGGTGATCGCAGGGGTGTTCTTCGTCCTGATGGCCCTGACCCATTGGCTCGCGATCTGGGTGGTCTTCGGCTACATCCTTTTCGCCGCGTTCGCCTTCCGTCCTCGTGGCATTGTCGCCCTTTCCATCCTGGCGGTTCTTGCGATCGCGTCGATCCCGACCCTCATCCGCTGCTCCAACCACTCCGATTCCAACCTGGGAACCGGCTATCTGAGCCTCTACAAGGGTCTTGGTGAAACCCAGACCGAGGACGCCGTGATGCGCACCGACGACCTCGGCACCACCCCACTGCGTCTGGACGGCATCATCCTGAAGGTGCTGCGCACCACCTTGCTGCAGGCGACCGACGTGATTCCTTTCCTCGGCGGCATCATCATTGCGCCGATTTTCTTCATCTCGCTGTTCCATCCCTTCAAGCGGGTCTCGATCGCCCGCTTCCGCTGGGGCCTTCTGGTCATGTGGGCGACCGCCGCTTTCGGCATGGCGCTCTTTGGGGTGACCACCAAGGAGCTGGACTCGAACCAGATCCACATCGTCTTCGCCCCGATCATGACCGCTTACGGGCTGGCATTTCTCTCGATCCTCTGGAGCCGGCTCGACGCCGTGGCAGCGAACCCGCTTCTGCGGAACGTGCACCACATCTTGATCGTCCTGATTTGCGCCTCGCCGATGATCCTCGACCTGCCACAGAAGGTCCGCCGTGGCCTGGAACTGCGGGACAAGGGTGGGGTGCCTTCGTGGCCTCCCTACTATGCACCGGCCCTGAATCTGGGACTCAAGAACTGGATCAAGCCCGATCAGATCTGTTTCTCCGACCAACCGTGGGCCGTGGCCTGGTATGCCGACCGCATGAGCATCTGGATGCCGACCACCAAGGCCGGCTTCGAAAAGCTTGAGCGCACGGCCAGCGATCTGGGTACCGCTCCGGTGGGGATCCTCATTTCCCCAACCTCCCACGGCTCCAAGGACATGCGCTCACTGGCGGATGAGTATGGCGATTTCACCTCGCTGGTCACCAACGGTCGCGTCTTCCTGGCCACCTACCCGCCGGGGGTCTCGATCTACGACAAGGACCCCAAGATGCAGACGATCGCCAAGAAGTATGCCTATCCGCAGACTCTGGTGGGCATGGACGTGGTTTACTACAGTGATCGACCGCTGCGCACCTCGGACCCCAAAGCGTCGGAATGATGGCCCGGAAAAAGGTCAGCACCCCGGACGATGGTGCGGCCCCGAGTTTCGAGGAGGCTCTCGCCGAACTCGAGGCCGTGGTCGAGGCGATGGAGGAGGAGCAACTCCCCCTTGAGGAGCTTGTTTCCCACTACGAAAAGGGCTCAGCCCTGCTCAAGCGTTGTGAATCGGTTCTTAAATCCGCCCGTGACCGCTTGGAATTGATTACCTTGCGCAATCAGGACGAAAACGCTCTGGATTCCCGCGCCACAACCCTTCACGCTGCCGCGACTTCGCCCGAAGCGACCGAGCTGCCGGACGATACTGACGACGATGACGACATCCGCCTCTTCTGAGCCACCCGCCCTCGGACCGCTCCTTTCCGCCATTCATTCACCTGAGGATGTCAAGCGGCTCAACGATCCCGAACTGACCGATCTTGCTGCCGAAATCCGGCACTCGCTGATCACCTCCCTTTCCGTGACCGGTGGCCACCTTGGCCCGAATCTGGGTGTGGTGGAGCTGACCATCGCCCTGCATAAAGTCTTTTCCACGCCGCAGGACAACTTCGTCTTCGACGTCGCCCACCAGGGATACGTCCACAAGATGCTCACCGGTCGCGCCGACCAGATCCACACGATCCGGACCTACAAGGGCCTCAA
>JAIXVN010000393.1 GCA_027483005.1 Verrucomicrobiaceae bacterium | reverse complement strand
TCCAGGTGCCGGTGAATCCGGAAAAGTTGCCGTTCAGAAGGGTGGTGGACGTTCCGGTGCCGAGGGTGACATTGACCACTCCGCTTCCGGACAGGGAGGAGGAAAGGCCGCTGTAGGTGATGGCGCCGGCTGTTAGATCGAGAACGCTGTCGTTCACGACGGGCCCGGTGCCGAGGGCACCGGTGGTGGTGGCGATGATCCTGCCTGCGTTGATCGAGGTGCCGCCGGAAAAGGTGTTGGAACCCGACAGGGTGAGCGCCCCGCCGCCGGACTTCGAAATGAGCATGCGCGCCGCCACGGATGGCGCGATGTTCGAGGCCATGACGATGTTGCCTTCCCCTCCGAAAAGCAGCGAGCGGACGGAGCTGTCCGATCCGCCGGGGATCCAGTTCCCACCAGCGGCGAAGGTCAGCGGGTTCGATGACTGGTTGACGATGGAGTGGCTGGTGTTCGAGGCCGGGCCGCCCATGGTCATGGGCACGGCGGTGAAGGTGATCGGTCCGGCCCCGGCCGCGACGAGGATGGAGGAAACCCGGGCGGATGCGCCCGTGGAACCGGTGATCGTGACCGGATTGGTCTGCCCGCCGGCGAAGCCGAAGACCATTCCGCTGGTGCCGACGGCCCCTCCCATGGCGGAGGAAAGCGTGAGATCCGTGGTGACGGGATCGGTGCCATTGAAGACGGCGTTGAACGGATTTCCGGTAGTGGCGGTCGGAGAATAATTCGCGCCGGTGGCGAGATTGGTGCCGGTGCCTCCCGCCCCGCCGGTCCAGATATTGGAGGCGATGATGCTGGCTGTTAGACCGACCGGCTGGGTGAGAACATATCTATCCGCAGAAGCGCCGGTGAGGGTGGCGGTGGAAGTGACGGCGATGTTTGTGCCCGGGCTGGTGGTCGCGAAAACTCCCGTTGGGTTCCATGAAACGCTGTCGCCGCTTTCGACACCGGTCAGCGTGCCGGAGAGGGCGGCGACGTTGGTGGCGTCGTAGAGTTTATCGAGAGCGTCCGGTGACGTGACGGTGAGTGGTTTCACCGCGACCGACTGCGCAGGGGAAAGCGGCGCGGAGGTGCTGGCGAAGAACAGCGGAGTCGCTGAGAAACGAGCGACGATGTTCGAGTGGGTTCCCGGAGCCAGTGCCGTGCGGGCCGGGGTGATGAGGCAGGTGCCATCCACGAGATCCGCCGTGCCGAGCAAGGTGCCCGCCAGGCCGCCATCGAACAACTGGACCTTGCCGTAGGCGGTGGATGGGCTGACGCTGACGGCAAACTGGAGCGTGTCTCCATAGACGGAAGTTGCCGACGTGCCGGATTTGCGGGAAACGGTCGTGGTGGTCGCCTGAGGACTGGCCACGACGAGGAGAAGGTTTCCGCCGATCATGCGCAGTTCGCAGGATCTCCCCGCCTGGATCCCCTGTCCACCGACCGTCCCGCTGAACACGGGATTTCCAGAGATCAGTCCGGTGGCTTGGGAGATGATGACATAAGTGCCATTGCCGAGCGGCGTGGGCGAGGTGTTGTTGATCTGGAGGGCTCCGTTGAGAACCAGGGACCCGGAGGAAATTTTCAGCGCAGGATTCGCGGCATCCCCCGTGAACGAGGTGGGGGTGAAATTCAGGGTGACCGGTGCGGTGCCGAAATCAATGTTCCCGCCGCCAACGAGCTCACCGCCGTTGGACACGAGCGGGACGGTGGCAGGCCAGAGATAACTGGGAAACGCTGACAGATCGAAGCGGGCTCCTGCTGCCAGGCTGAAGCTCGCGGTGTTGGAGATCGACCCCGTCGCCCCGAGCGCGAGCGTGCCGGCGCTGATCGTGGTGGGACCGCTAAACGTGTTAGATCCGCTGAGCCTGAGGATGCCGGTGCCGGACTTGGTGAGTCCGCCGCCGGTGGAGGCTGTGTCCTCGCTCAGCGACTGGGCGATGGTGATGGAAAAGCCGCCATCATCGATGACCACGCCGCCGGATTTCACCTTCGCGTTGGTGGCGGCGGCAAAGAACGTGGAGCTGTTCGCATTGGCCTTCAGGGTGCCGCCATCGAAGGTCACATTGAACGTGAGGGATCCCTTGGTGAGGGCCGGGACGCTGAGGGTGCCGGCAAGGAGATTCAGCGTGCCGCTTGCCGAGCCACTCCCCTGCCCGAAGCGCGCCTGGCCGGTGGACGTCACCGAGCCTCCATTGAGGGTAAGACCGGCCCCGACACTGTTGCCGGTTCCGACTTCGAGACTGGTGAAATTGAGCACCGATCCAGCATTCACCTGGAGCGTGCCGCGATTCGCCTGGAACGCGCCGAGGGTCACCGTCCCGCTGTTCTGCATTTCCAGCAGACCGAGGCTGTCCTTGATGAATCTAACACCGTTTCCCGTGACCGCCCCGGTCAACTGCATGGCTCCAGCGCCACCGAATCTTGTCTGTTGGACGAGGGTGATGGGGCCCGGATACACCACGGCGGTCGTTCCGGAGTTGAGAAACGCCCCGACGTCGAAGCCATTGGCGTTGCTGTTCAAGGTGAGCGGGACCGAAGCCGTGGGTGTGAAACCGGCGAGATCCAGAATGCCTCCTCCGCTGACCGTGACAGCCGATGTCTTGTTGGTGGAACTTCCCAAGGCGCTTGCCGAGCCAAGCTTGAGCCTGCCCCC
>JAIXVN010000580.1 GCA_027483005.1 Verrucomicrobiaceae bacterium | reverse complement strand
CACCACCCTCACCTTTGACGGCGGCACCTTGTTGCCAACCGCCGCCAGCGCCGCCTACATTCCGGCAGCTACTGGCACCGTCGGCCAGATCACCAACAACGGTGCGCTGATCGACGTTCCCACAGGCAGGAACATCACGGTGGGCCTGGCGCTTCAGAATGCCCCCAGCAGCACCGGAACCCTGACCAAGGCCGGGGTCGGGGTCCTGTCCTTGTCGGGTGCCAACACCTACACCGGTGCCACCACCATCAACGCCGGAACCCTGCAGCTCGGATCCGCCACCGCCACCGGCTCGCTCGATCTCACCAGCCCCATCGTCAACAACGCAACTTTCGCTGTGAACCGCACCAACGCGGTGGCGCAGGGCACCGACTTCAGCGCCTCGCCGATCACCGGCAGCGGTGGCTTCACCCAGGCCGGCGCCGGCACCACCACGCTGAACGCGGCGAACACCTTCACCGGTCCAACAACCATCACCGCCGGCACGCTCTCGGTGGGGACGCTTGCGAACATCGGCAGCGCCAGCCCGATTGGAGCGGGGGATGCGACCAGCGCCGCAACCAACACCGCCTCGCTCGTCTTCAATGGAGGCAGACTGGAATACACCGGCGGCGATGCGGTCACTGATCGCGGATTCTCACTCACCGGAAACGGCACCTTCCTGCTTCCCACCGCAGGCACGGATTTGGCCATGAGTGGCGAAGTTTCGGGAACAGGAGTCCTGACCCTTGGCGTATCCAACTCGCTGAGCGGAACCACGAGCAGCCTGAAACTGAGTGGCGACAACAGCGGGTGGACCGGTGGCAATGTGTCTGTCAACAATGGCAACCTGATTGTGACCAACAGCAACTCGCTGGGCACTGGGACCAAGACCATCCAGGTTGCGGTCAATACGAATGGTGTGGCCAACCTGACTCTCGACAATACTGGGACCGGCTCGGACATCACCCTGCCCTCGACCTTCTCGTTCACCACCAGTCTGGGTGGCGCTGGTTGCGGCATCGTCAACGCCGCAGGTGACAACACCATCAATGGAAACTTTACCCTAACCAGTGGGAACGGATCGACTCAGTTCATCAGCAACGGTGGCTCGCTCACCTTGGCCGGAAACCTCTCGGCCAACACGGGAAGCCGTCTTGTCGCTCTTCAAGGGAGCGCTGCTGGCACAGTGAGCGGCGTCATTTCGAATGGCACCTACCCGACGCCCACGGGCCTGCCTGTTTCCAAAACCGGAAGCGGCACCTGGACTCTCTCCGGAAGCAATACGTTTACCGGGACGACCACCATTGGAGAAGGGGTGTTGTCGGTTTCCTCAATCAACTCGGTCGTGGGCGGCAGCGCCAGCAGCAACCTTGGAGCTCCCGTCACAGTGGCGAGTGGAACGATCGCCCTGGGCGCAATCTCCACCACCGGTGCCCTCAGATACACCGGCACCGGTGAAACCACTGACCGCGTCCTCAACCTCGCCGGAGCCACCGGCGGCGGCGGAGTCGAACAGTCCGGCACTGGCCTGCTCAAGTTCACCAGGGCGATGACCGCCACTGGCGCGGGCACCAAGACCTTCACCCTCAGCGGCTCCACCGCCGGCACGGGTGAGATCGCCGGAGCCATCGTCGACAACCTCACTGGAACCAACACCACCGCCCTCCAGAAAATCGGCACCGGCACCTGGTTGGTCTCGGCTGCGAACACCTACAGCGGCGGCACCACCGTCAATGGCGGCGTCCTCAGCCTCGGAAACGGAGCCGCCCTCGGCACTGGTTCCGCGACGGTCAACGGCGGCGCACTTGATCTCGGTGGCCAGACCATCGCCAACGTCGTCAGCGTCGGCACAGGTGGTGCCCTCAGCGGCAGCGGCACCGTCACCGGCGCGGCCACCCTCGCGGGCTCGGTCACTCCCGGCGGTTCCGGCACGGGCCTGATCACCCTGACTTCCGCCTCGGCGGCCTCCACGTCATCCATCGGCCTCCAACTCGCTGGCACCGGCACCCGTGGCGTCAACTACGATGCCATCACCGTCTCCGGAGTCCTCGCGTTGGATGGAACCGTCACGGTCAGCCTGAACGGCCTCACACCTGCTCTCGGACAGTCCTTCGACCTGATCGACTCCACGGGTGACATCGACGTGACGAGCTTCAATGTCGCCACCGACCTGATCCTGCCTGCTCTCGCCGGCGGACTGGCCTGGGACACCAGCGCCTTCGCCACCACGGGTGTGGTCAGCATCGTCACGGGTGATCCCTTCAGTGCCTGGGCGGCCGGTTATGGCTTGACCGGAGGCGATGCCCTCAAGTCGGCGGACCCAGACAACGATGGCGTCATCAACCTCCTCGAGTTCGCCACCAACTCCAGCCCCGTCAGTGGTGCGTCCGGCCCGAGGGTCTATGCCCGCATGCACAACTTCTCCGGAGACGAGGTCCTGACCTACACCATCGCCACCCGCAAGACCGCCTCCTTCGCCGCCAATGGTTCTACCCAGGAAGCGACCAAGGACCTGGTCAAATACATCGTCGAGGCCAGCGATGCGCTCGGCACCTGGAACAGCGTGGTGGTCACCGAGGTCATCGACGGCAATGCCACCGCCGTTCAGGCCGCCATCACTCCGGCCCTGCCGGCGCTGGATGCCGATTGGGAATGGCACACCTTCCGGACCGACGGCGACACTTCGACGGACACCAGCGACTTCATCCGCCTCAAGGTGGAGGCTCCCTGAGCCTCGATCCCATCCTGAAGGCTTCAGAGTAGTCCCAAGTCCCGAGTCATGGCCTCCGTGTCGTGGCTCGGGGCTTTCTCTTGTCCTGGGCAAAGGTTCCAGGGCCAAACGGAATCGGAACCCTGTGCTGGAGCTTCCCCAACGCACCAGGATTCCAGACCTCCTGGGCGACCTCATTTTCCACGGCGTCTCTGCGGTCATCCACGCTGCCACTCACCAGCAAGGCTGAGATAAAACCGATCGTTTGACGACCTCTTCGATCCCACAAAAAAGCCGCACCTCGGAGAGATGCGGCTTTTTGAAAAACGGACTCGAAGGTCGATCAACGCTTGGAGAACTGGAAGCGGGCGCGGGCGCCGGGCTGACCGTACTTCTTGCGTTCCTTCATGCGAGGGTCACGGGTGAGGAAACCCTTGGGCTTGATGAGCTTGCGGGTCTCGGGATCGTACTGGGTCAGCGCACGCGAGATGGCGTGGCGGATCGCGATCACCTGGGCGTGTGGACCACCGCCCTTGACGATGACATTGACGTCGAACTTGTTGACGAGCACGGCCACCTGGAAGGGGGCGAGCACGGCGTTCTGGAGCTCGACGGTCGGAACGTATTCCTCGAAGAGACGGCCGTTGATGGTGATCTGGCCGGTTCCTTCAGTCATCCAAACGTGGGCGACTGCGGTTTTGCGGCGACCAGTGGCGCTTTGGGTCGTGGTGGCGGACATGTGGGAGAGAGTCGTGGAGATTAGCGGACCTCGTAAACGGCGGGCTGCTGGGCTTCGTGCGGATGCTCGGCACCTGCATAGACCTTCAGCTTGGTGTATTGGGCGCGGCCGAGGGGATTCTTCGGAAGCATGCCCCAGACGGCGTTTTCAACGAGGAGAACGGGACGGCGCTCGCGGACCATGCGTGGGGTCTCGACCTTCTGGCCACCGACGTATCCGGAGAAACGGGTGTAAATCTTGTCGATTTCCTTGGTGCCGGAGAAGCGGACCTGGTCGGCATTGATGACGATGACGAAGTCACCGGTGTCGACATGCGACGTGAAGATTGGCTTGTGCTTCCCGCGAAGAAGGCGGGCGGCCTCAACGGCAACCTGTCCGAGGATCTTGTCCTTGGCGTCGATGACATACCAGTTGCGCACGACTTCGTGAGGCTTGGCGGAAAACGTTTTCATGGCAAATCGTAAAAATCCTCCGGGTGACGCAGTCAGATGCCTGCGGGCGAAGGGGGGCGCAACTTAGGGACCACCCATGGGGGTGTCAACCGGGAAATCGCCACGGTTTCGGGAAAAAGTTCCGCTCGGGGATCCTCTACGCTCCTGGTCTGTCAGGAAAGGCGGAAAGTCACCCTTGGTCTTGACGAATCGAGGCGAAGGGAAGAACGGGTGGCGCGTGGATTCAATCACACAAGCCGCCCTCGGCGCGGCGATGGGGGAGCTGCTTCTGGGAAGGAAGCTCGGAAACCGTGCCCTCGCCTGGGGAGCCCTGTTTGGAACCATCCCCGACCTCGATGTGCTGCTCTCGCCCTTCCTGGATACCGCCGGGAAGCTCAACGTGCACCGGGGACTGAGCCACTCGCTGCTTTTCATGATCGTGGCCTCCTTCGGCCTGGCTCCCGTGCTGTCGAAGCGCTGGAAACGCGACAAGGTCTCGAAGGCCTGTGCGGGTTGGTTCGTATTCCTGGCGCTCAGCACCCATGTCCTGATCGACTGCTTCACGGTTTATGGGACCATGGCCTTCAGCCCCTTTTCCAGCTACCGGGTCGGCTTCAACAACATCTTCATCATCGACTTTTTCTACACCTTGCCCCTGCTGGTGACCCTGGTCTGGGGCGGCTTCCTCAAGAAAAAAGACCCGAAGCGCCTCAAGCTCTGCGTGCGCGGACTCCTGATCAGCACGGCCTACGTCGGACTCAGCCTGGGCGCGAAGTTCTGGGTCTCCTCGGCCTTCGATGCCGATCTCGCGCGGCGGAAGGTCTCTTTCGAGCGTCGGATGGAGGGACCCACGCCCTTCAACATCCTGCTCTGGCGCTCGGTGGTGGATCGCGGCGATGAACTCTGGGTCGGCTACCGCTCGGTGTTTGAAAGCAGCAGCACTCCGGTGAAATGGGTCGTCATTCCACGCCACCGCGAGGCCTTCAGCGCCGTGGCGGACACCCGCGAGGCGAGGACGATCGATGAGTTTTCCTGTGGCTGGTGGATCGCCCGCAAGACCGCCACCGGCGTCTGGCTGGCTGACCTGCGTTTCGGCGAAACCCGTGCCTGGGAGAAGAAGGACACCGTCGATCTGCGCCCGGCCTTCAGTTGGCTGCTTTCCTACAAGGAGGAAGGCGATCGTTTGCGGACGCTCCCGCGCGAGACCCGCAACAGCGGCGAGATCCTGAAACGCATGGGCGGAAGGATCTTCGGAAACCGCGAGGCCTGGGAGGGCATTCCAAGGCTGGCAGGGAATCCGGGAAGTCTGCCGGAGCTGCTGAACTGGGAGGACTGAGCGGGAATCGGGATTGTCCGTCTGAATGGCTTCGTCTATCAGGATGGCATGCGGAGTCAGCCCTTCATCGTGGCAGCGCTCGTCCTTGTGCTCAACGGCTGCGGACGTCCCGATCAGGTGGCAGCCGGAGAGCGCTTCGTTTCCCCGACCGATCCCGCGATCCGATACGTCGGGCGCTGGGACAGGTCGGACCCCGCGAGGCCGAAGGCATCCTGGCCGGGTTTCCAGGTAAGCTTCGATTTCAGCGGCAACTGGCTGCGGGTCCGGATGAAGGATGCCGGGAACTACTACAATGTCAGTATCGACGGAAAATCCCATGGAGTTGTCGGTGGGCGGAGCGGAGGGCTGGTGACCTACTCCCTGGCAGAAGGCCTGGGAAAAGGACGGCACCGGATCTGTCTTCAGCGGCGGAACATCTCCTTCGAGCCTGCCACCGAGCTGCTGGGCTTCGTGGCGGATGCAGGAGCCGTCCTCAGTCCCCCTTCACTACCTCCCGGCCCACGCATTGAATTCATCGGGGATTCCTTCACGGCGGCCGAAGGCAACGAGGCCTCGGCAAGTTCATTGCCTTGGAAGGAGAAGTATCCAGTCACCAACTTCGAGCTTGGCTACGCCTGCCGTTTGGCCCGGGCGCTCGATGGCGAGCTGACGGCTGTCTGCCGCTCGGGGTCGGGGCTCGTCTGTGATTTCAAGGGAGATCGCCGGAGCCCGATGGAGGAACGCTATGGATGGGCCTTGATGGAGGATTCAGGGGGTGGCCAGGCCCGTCCCGATCCGGCGGATCTGGTGGTCATTTGCCTCGGCCTGAATGACTTCAACGGAATGACCCAGGGCAAGAAACAACCGAATGCGGAAGATGCACGTGAGTTCCAGGACGCCTATCACCGGCTCATCGGAAAGGTGGGCCCCCATCATCCGACGGCCAGGATCGTGGCGCTGGCTCCCTTCATCCCCTGGTTGAGGGAACAGACTCGCAAAGTGGTCGAGGAGGAAAGATCGAAGGGCAACCACAGGGTTCACTACGCCCAGTTCGACGAGTTCCCCGGGGGCTATGTGGCGGACGGCCACCCGACGGTGGAAACTCATCGGCGGATGGCCGAACAGATCCTCGATCAGCTTTCGCGGCAGGACTTGGTCGCCCCTGTTTCGACGAGGAAGGACTGAGGTTCCAGCTCACTCGACCGTTACGCTCTTCGCGAGGTTCCGTGGCTGGTCGATCTCACAGCCCCGGGCCCGGGCGACGTGATACGCGAAAAGCTGGAGCGCGACGGCGGCGGGGATGGTGGCAACCAGCGGGTGGCAGGCCGGGATTTCGATGACGTCATCCATCGCCTCGGCGGCTTCGTGATCGCCTTCGGTGATGATCCCGAGGATGCGGGCTCCTCGGGCGCGACATTCCTCGATGTTGCCAAGCGTCTTGTCCTTGCCCGCGATGTCACAGGCGAGGGCGATGACCGGAGTGTCTTTCACGAGCAGCGCAATCGGGCCGTGCTTGAGCTCGGCGGCGTGGTAGCCCTCGGCGTGGATGTAGGAAATTTCCTTCAGCTTCAGAGCGCCTTCGAGGGCGACCGGATACATCGGGCCGCGACCGATGAAGAAGGCGTGCTCACCGGCGGCGTAGCGTTTCGCGATGGCCTCGATGTGATCGCTCTTTGCCACGGTGCGGGCGACGAGCGAGGGGATCGATTCGATCTCACGGGCCAGTGCGATGCCGTCCTCGCGGGAAAAGCGTCGGCCGCGACCGAGCTTCAGGGCCATCATCAGCAGCACGGCGACCTGACAGGTGAAGGCCTTGGTGGAGGCGACGGAAATCTCAGGCCCCGCATGCAGGTAAACGCCTCGACCGGTCTCGCGGGAAATGGTGGAGCCGACGACGTTGCAGAGGCTCAT